>JBDSYI010000445.1:0-4203 GCA_039925745.1 Casimicrobium sp.
CCCAGTTTCGCCACGGTGCTTAAAGTCGCGAAGGCGTTACGCGTACCGTTGCATGCAGAGGCGGTTTGAAGCCAGACACTGACTTCAATTCAGGGACGGGCGAAGGCTTCGTTTCCTTACTTGGCGAGTACCGCTGCGTATCTTGACTTTGCCTGGCAGACGCCTGGTTGCTGGTGTGAAAAAGAGAGTACTGCGCTAGCCATTGACGTGGGCGAGGAGTTCTTGCAAAAGCTCCAAACCGGGCTTTATCTCAGGCGGCGCAGTATGCGTTTTTGCCCACTCAGGGGCGAGGATGAGGGGCACCCACTTTTCGGACAACGCGCCTTGCGACGGAATGCCCACGCGTGCCATCGCGTTGAACACCGCGAACGGCAATTTCACCTTACGAACGCCCTCTGATCCTAGCTGTGCGCACAGCGACGGTGGCGAGGTCACGAGATGCTCGCGGCAAGTCAGTGGCCGCTCCTCGTAAATGGAACACGATTGCTGTTCGAGAAAAGGACAAGGTACACCCAGCCTGAAGTACTCATCGTCCAGACGGGCGTAATCGGCTTTCGTGCAGCGTTCGGGCGTTTGCAACGGTTCAAGAAGACTCGCACGTTCAAGTTGGTCACGAGCTTCGGAAAAGCGCCGGAGCACAACGCCCTTTCGCGGCTCGGGAAGCGCCTGCACAAGATCACTGATGCGCTGAGCTTCGACCTCAGAGACTGCAATGAGAATGTTGCAGCAGGCGCTGCAGCCATTGCCGCACGAGATTTTTTCTCCCGCCTGCTCCACGGTGGTTACGGTCGCTTGAACAATCGCGTCAGAAAGAGATCGCGCTATAGGCAGTAGATCAGCCAGTGTCGCTGGTCCTGCCGGTACCGTCACTCGAAAAGAACAATTAAAGCCCTCATCGCTGATCGTAAATGTGGCGGAAACTGTGCTGGATTTCGCTTCCGGATCGACTGACATCATTGCACCTCAATGGCAACCGGAAACTCACGGCCAACACAATAAACGCTATCACAATCTACCTCCAAAGGCTCGGCCGCAACGTTCGCGGTGTCGGTTAGCTTTACGGCCCATGCCGCCGCTTGCCAAGACCAAGGCAGGACAGGCGCAGTCGACAATTTGCCATAGTGCAGAAGAAAACCCTGCTCTACCCTGATGACATTGTGAGGAGCGATTTCCGCACATCGCTGGGTATCGAGCTACTCATTGGTGGCAGAGTTAATCTGAAAAAAGGAGACACCGCCAAGCTCGCAAGAAACGGAACTTTTATGGCGTTGCGTCATGAAGAATGGCACAAGATTGTTCTCAATAATGGCGGTGCTTGGGCCAAATTTCAGCGGGTCGATCGGCCCCTCACAATCCAATCGCACGGCGGGATGCTGGGAATCAAAGGGTAGAGAAGCGCGATCAAGCGGCCCATGACGCAATGGCGCTTCTGTAAAGACTGGTCACCTAACGAACACAGCTTTCACTGCCCAGTCCAGATCGAAATCGAAACCGCGAACAGCGCCACGTCGGAAGCGGGATGAGTGTTCAAGCCGCCCGTTTCAATTCATACCCGGCAATCAACAAATCCGCCGGCAGGTTGAGCCCCACTGAGAGTCGACGAATCATCTCAAGTGACAGCGGTCGAACGCTGTTTAATACCTCAGCGACGCGAGCGCGGGTGCCGATGAAAGGCTCCAAATCTTTGCGTGTCAGCGCGCGGGCTTCCATCACGTGATGCAACAGGCTGACCGGGTCAACCTGGGGCACGTCGATATGTTTCTTTTCGTATTCTTCGACCAATAAACTCAGGACTTCGAGTTCGTCAGACTCTGCCGATTTGGGCGGTGCGTCCCACAACGCATCAACGCGTGCGAGTGCCGCGCGATACGCCGCTTTGTTTCGAATGAGCTTGATATTCATGATGTTCCTTCACACTGTCGTTGCGTCAATTCGGTCGTACTGTCGATACGTTCCGACGAAGCGGATGTAGGCAATTTGCCGGTTGTAGTGCATCGCAACCACGAGTCGATAGTCGTTACCTTCGATATTGAAAACTACGCGATTATCGGCCACAAAACTGGCGTTGCGATACGCAGCTTTAACGTCCGCTGGCGAGCGCCAAACGCTACGGGACGCAATGGCGTACCAAGCGGCCAGTGGCTCAGTCGCATCGGCATGTTTGCCCCAAAAGTCGCGAAGTGTGCCAAGGGCGATGATGCGCATACGGTAAATTTATCATGATCCCAAATTGGGATCAATAATTGGACAAACGGCGTTAATGGGGTAAGGTACCTGTTTTCTGATCCTGCTCGCGCAAAAGGCACGCCGCAGTTGGCCCGCGATGCCTGTCTTAGCCGCGAGAGCCTCTACAAAGCGTTGAGCGAAAACGGCAACCCCAGTTTCGCGACGGTGCTAAAAGTAGCTAAGGCGCTGGGCGGGCGGTTACATGCAGAGGCAATATGAAGCAACAAATTGACTTGAATTCAGACATGGGCGAAGGTTTCGGGCCCTGGCTCATTGGCGACGGCGTGGACGACAAAATCATGCCGCTGATCAGTTCCGCCAACATCGCCACGGGCTTTCACGCGGGTGACCCGAACACGATGCAGCGCATGGTCGAGCTGGCGGTCAAACACAACGTTGGCATCGGCGCGCACCCCGGCTTTCGCGATATGGTGGGCTTTGGGCGTCGCCACATCAATGCGACCGACGACGAACTTGTCAACGATTTTGTCTATCAGGTGGGCGCGTTGAGTGGATTTGCCGCGCTGCATGGCGTGAAGCTGCAACACGTGAAGCCGCACGGTGCGCTGTACATGCACGTCGCCAAAAGTGAATCGTTGTCGCGAGCGCTGATTTCTGCGTTGCAGAAGATCGACCCGAATCTCTACCTTTATTGCATGGCAAGTTCTGTCACCGCCAGCGTGGCCAAGGTCATGGGGCAGCCGGTGGTGCTGGAGTTTTATGCCGATCGCGACTATGACAATTCAGGCTCCATCGTGTTCACCCGCCGCGTGGGTGCGCTCGATCCCGACGCGGTCGCCGCGAAGGTGCTGCGCGCGTGCAGCGAAGGCGTGGTTGCCACCGTCGAAGGCGGCACGATTGCCATCGACTTTGATTCAGTGTGCATCCACAGCGACACGCCGGGCGCGCTGAGTTTGGTAAAGGCTACGCGTGATATTTTGGCGCGCAACGATATTGCCGTGGCTGCACCACAGTCACTGCGCGCAAGCTAAGCACACAAAGCGCGGGTCGCTGCACGGCCCGGAGGAGTCACTCACGCGGATTTTGTATGCGACGCACTGCGCGCAGAACTACAAGGGTTCCAGAGCTGCAGTGCGTCGGGTCACGGTCTCGCGCGGTGGGTCAACCGATGTGCATGTTGCTTTCAGCATCAGTTTGAAGGAGCATTATCCGATCGATCCGTAAGGGTAATTTCAATGAAACACATCCTGACCGCCACTGCTCTGGCAATCGGCCTCACGGCATCCGGCATTGCCTCGGCGCAGACACCACCGCCAGCCTGTACATCGGCGGCGCATCGCGCGTTTGATTTTTGGGTGGGTGACTGGCAGGTGCACGCTGCCAACGGAAAACTGGCGGGCACCAACTCCATCACGAAAGCACATGGCGGATGCGTGCTACACGAGCAATACAGTACGCCGGGTGGATACAGCGGCGAGAGCCTGAACATTTACGACGCAAGCCGCAAAGTCTGGCATCAGATGTGGACGGATTCGACTGGCCTGCTGCTGATACTTGAAGGCGGCTTGCAGGACGGCAAGATGGTGTTGGAAGGCAAGGGCGTCGACGCGGCGGGTGCGCCTATCAAGCACCGCATCACGTGGTCACAAAACGCTGACGGCAGTGTTCGCCAGCATTGGGAAAGCACCAACGGTGCGGGCCAATGGTCGACTGCGTTTGATGGGAAGTACACGCGAAGCTGACCGGAAACGCGATTTAGAGTCACACTGTATCTGAACAGCTCTTTGCTGTAGTTGCTTATTTATTTAGGCTGCAAGCCGTTTTATTTACAAACTCGACTTTAGTCAAAAATCTTTCCTAGCCCCTATTCCGCCGCGATTGTGGCAAACAGTTGTTGGCACTGCCGCCACGTTGATTTTGGAAAAGTTCTGCGTCGTCGTTCGATCGCGGGCTCGCGCCGCCCTCGTTCGCGAACAAGCGCTTGCCGCAACGTAATTGTTGCGAAGCCATTCAGCG
>JBDSYI010000446.1:0-12830 GCA_039925745.1 Casimicrobium sp.
AATTCGTACGACATCGAACCCGGTTCCTACACGCCGAAGATCATGACGATGGTGGACTTCAATTTGTGGAGCTGGAATAGCCGCGTATTTCCTGGCATCGATTCGTTCAACGTACGGCAGGGCGACAAAGTGCGTATGCGTATCGGCAACCTGACCATGACCAATCACCCGATTCATATTCACGGTCACGAATTTGCTGTGAGCGGCACCGATGGTGGGCCGACTCCAAAGGCCTCGCGCTGGCCTGAAGTGACGGTGGACATAGCGGTGGGACAGATGCGCCAGATTGACTTTGTTGCAGACGAGTTGGGCGATTGGGCATTTCACTGCCACAAGAGTCATCACACGATGAACGCGATGGGACACAACGTACCAACCATGATTGGCGTGGATCACCGCAGTGTCGTCAAAAAAGTCACCAACTTAATCCCCGATTACATGGTGATGGGCGAGCGTGGCATGCACGACATGACAGAAATGGAAATGCCCGTTCCCGACAACACCGCCGCCATGATGACGGGCGCAGGCCCGTTCGGATCGGTCGGTATGGGCGGCATGTTCAGCGTGCTGAAAGTGCGCAAAGATCAAAAGCCCGGCGACTACTCGGACCCCGGTTGGTACAAGCACCCGCCGGGTGAAGTTGCCTTTGAATGGACGGGCGCATTGCCGGATCCAGCGCGCTTCAAAGCCGAGAGCCACAGCTCAATGCCACTCACGGCCAAGCCTAAACAGGATATCGAAGTTCAGATTCGTAAACCTGTCGGCCCGATGAATCACGAATGACTCACAGTAGATCGATTCAATCCCTTACACAACTGAAAGACTCCCAATGAAATTTTTCAAAACACTCCTCGCGACCACGTTGGTTGTTGCATCTACCGCTGGGTTCGCACACGGCACCGAAGATCACGCCAAAAAAGATGGTCCAGTGAAGAAAGAGCAAAAAGAATGGGGCATCGCCGGCGACGCCAAAGCAGCCAAGCGCACCATCGAGGTAAGCATGCTCGACACCATGAAATTTAGCCCCGACAAGATCGACGTCAAGGTGGGTGACACCGTGAAATTCGTCGTAAAAAATACCGGAGGTCAGCTGCACGAGTTTGTGATCGGAACGAAAAAAGAAAACGAAGAACATGCTGCGCTGATGGTCAAGTTTCCAAACATGGAGCACGATGAGCCCTACATGGCGCACGTTCCCGCTGGCAAAACCGGCGAAATCATCTGGAAATTCAACAAGGTCGGTGACTTTGACTTCGCTTGTCTGATTGCGGGCCACTATCAGGCGGGAATGATCGGCAAGATCACCGTAGTTGCCGCTGGTAAACCCGATGAACACACCCAACATAAGCACTAGCGATTATCACGAGTCATTTAAATCGAGAAAATCAATTTGAATCAAGCAAAACATCACCACGTTAGTGCCCAACAGGCAATCGCCCGTTGCGCTCCTCAAGGCCCTTCGCGTCTTTCCCAGTCATTATTTTTACAACCTAACCACTCAAACGGAATCCTAATGAAAGTTTTCAAAACCCCGCTGTCTGTACTCGCCGCAACGACTATGCTCGCCCTCAGTGTGCCGCACTTTGCGCACGCCACGGAAGCCTCCTCCAAAGACGGCAATAAGACCGAGATGACTGCCGCCGCCGACATGACTGACGGCGAAATTCGCAAGGTCGACAAGGACACGAAGAAGATCACGATCAAACATGGCGCGATCAAGAACCTCGATATGCCCCCGATGACCATGGTGTTTCAGGTAAAAGACGCTGCGATGATTGAAACGCTTAAAGTGGGCGACAAGATCCGTTTCAAAGCGGTGAGCGAGAAGGGTGCATTCGTCATCGCCGACTTGATGCCGATGAAGTAGTTCCGGCGTTGTTCAGGTAAATAGCGAATGGCGGCCCCAAGCGGGCCGCTTTCAATTCGACGTACGCTGCTGACCGATCCCAAAATAGCAGACGTATTTTGAGACGATCGTCGAGACCAATGCGCCACCACCCGAGCATTCGATCCGCCCAACGAGCAGCATCAGCGTTCCGCTCCCGTGACAAAGGCTTGATGCGAAATGGACACTCAGGACGCCGAGCCCTCGGGTCAGAGTCTTAGCCTCAGCGGTGCATTGCTGCGCATGTCGTCCGACCTTTACGTTGAGGTGTAACGAAACTGGGGGGTCGCCCTGCCTGATGATGTTCGCCGCACTGTATGCGGCCCTTCAATGGTACCGCGCACAGATGGTTCAGCACTCCGATTCTTCTTCGACTTTTCACCACCCTCCGATGTCACGCCTCGTGTGTTCTGTCGAATGTTCGGTGGAGTGACCCCGCGCCGGCGTACCGTAGATTGAGTTGTCGTTTCGAATTCTACGCGTTGATCCGCACCGTAGGACGGAATGAAAGCCGCAAACCACTTGGCGACGTCGCAATTGTGTGCATAGTTTCTCGATGCACCGTGCGTTACCGAACAGACCTGCATTCAAAACGCGCGCATCATGAGTGCATGGTGGGCTGATGGATGTCTACAAAGTATCAATAGCCCATCGCACAATTTAGGTCGAATTTGACCGACATCAATACGGCAATATGCACATTGCTTAACCTTTAACGAAGCCGCAACTCCATCACTTTTCGCCACTCATGAAGTCCTTCTTCTCGATCCGCCTTAAACGCCGCACCGCTTTCGCGATGTTGGCGTTGTGGATTGTGACGGTAGCCTCAGGCGTTGCGAATGCATGTCTGCTGGATATTCATGGCGTTCACGAACATCATGCGATCGCTCAGCATGCAGCCACAACCCATGAGCCACTTGTAGCGAAAGTGACTCATGAAAGCGACGTCGAAGATCACGATGACGATCAGGCATTATCGAAAGAGTCATGCCTGAAAGTATGCGACGATAGTTCGAGATTCTTGCCGAAGCCAAAGTTTGGCTTTGACTTGCTGGACGTGCAAATGGCACCCCCGGTCGCCAGCGTTTGGATATCCACTGTTTCGTTTGTAGCTGCCGTTCGTGCATCCTATGATCGAAATCCGACCGCACCGGAACGACCCGCGAGAATTCGCTTTCTCAGACTGGCGCTATAGCCGCCGTCTTACGCTGAAGCGCGGCTAATTGCTTCGTGGACAGCGTCCTCCTTCAACTGATTCGCGTCGGTACACCACGTACCACGATGCGGATTGGATTCCACGCACAAATTGATGTTGAGCAAGCACGACTAGGTGGCGCTGCTTGACCTACTGCCCTTGGAGATTCAAATGTTTGACAACACTAGTTACATGGTTGGAATGCACGGATTTTGGTGGATGTTCTGGCTGCTCTTGGTCGGCGGGTTGATGTTCTTTGGATGGGGGAACCCGAGCGTTCGAGGTGGTGCTCCGCGTGAACTTCCGCACGAAGTGTTGCGTCGTAGGCTGGCCACAGGTGAGTTGACGCCTTCACAGTATGAAGAGCACAAAGCTTTGCTGGATCGCGACGGCGACCGACCGAGCCTCGGTGATGCGTCAGGCAGCGATACGCGACCCTCGTCAAAGTTGGAGTGATGCGATGAACCATGATCATTTGCAACACTCGCAACACATATACAGCGATCAACGCGCCAGCAGTCCGAAAAGCTTCTGGCGTTCACGTTACGCCATCGGTTTTCTAGCATTATCTACCGTCGCAGCGTACTTTCTGCTCAGCGAGCATCGTGCTCACTTCCTCGGTGTACTGCCGTGGCTATTGATACTGGCCTGCCCTCTGATGCATGTCTTCATGCACGGCGCGCACGGTGATCACGGTGATCACGCGAATGGCCACGATCAACGCGACGATGGTCAGAGATCGACCCAACTGACTAAAGATAAGGGCGAGAAGCCATGAGTCAAGAAGCTCCGGCGTACGGGTTATGGCTGCTGGTCATCTTCTATTCGGCGATTTTCATCATGTTCGCCTACAGCTTCTTCAAACCACAAACCACACGCGACTGGCCATCACTGAAGAAAGAGAAATGCGAACAGCGTTTCCGGTCGAGTACGAAACATACGCGCTGAGCACGCCACGCTTTATACCGTCATGGCAGCGCAAGGCTGACACCGCATAAGCCCGTGAAATGTACCCATTCAACCCTGCACACCACGTCAATCACATCCCATGCAAACAATCAAGTTGAGAAGGTCAGAACCACAAGCGGTCGTCTCACCGGGCCGTCGCCTGGCCGGACGCGTGTTCGTGCCCGCGCCGGCCAATTTTACCGTTCCGCCCCACCAGTTCACATCGGAGACCACCTTGCGTATCGGCCTTGACTCTCAGGCTTGAACCGGGTTTCACACCTAATCACAGAAAGAAATTACACCATGCAATCGATGACTTCTGATATCCACGGAATGAGCTGCGGCGGATGCGTCGGAGGCGTTAAGCGCGCACTGGAAAAAGTGGACGGTGTGAGCGATGTTGCAGTGTCGCTTACGCCCGGACAGGCCAGCCTCAGCGCCGATGCTTCGCTAGCATCCGCTGGGCAGATCGTGGCCGCCATTACAAAACTCGGATATCACGCCAAACTACGATCCGCGGAAACCATGGGAGCGTCCGCGTAATGAACAAAAAAGCTGAAGCGCGCCATACGCACGGTGATAACGCGGTGCCGCAGACCCCCCACGATAGCGCCGTCTCGCCAACGCTCACGCACGAGGCATACAAAGCAGAACTGCGTTTGTTGCAAATCGAATTGGTCAAACTACAGCGCCATTTCATTGGCTGTGGCGACAAGATTTTGATTCTGCTGGAAGGGCGTGATGCCGCTGGCAAAGACGGCAGCATCAAGCGGATCGTCAAGCACTTAAGTCCGCGCGAAACCCGCGTCGTCGCGCTAGGTAAGCCATCCGACCGTGACCTGAGCGCCTGGTACTTTCAGCGCTACGTGCCGCATTTGCCAGTGGCGCAGGAACTGGTGCTGTTTAACCGCAGTTGGTACAACCGCGCGGGTGTCGAACATGTCATGGGCTTTTGTAGCAAAGCAGAATACGAAGAGTTCATGCTCTCGGTGCCGACGTTTGAAGCGATGCTCGTTAATTCAGGCATCACCGTGCTTAAGTACTACCTTGACATCAGCAAGGACGAGCAAATTCTGCGTCTGGCAGCTCGTGAAAACAATCCGCTTAAAGCCTGGAAGTCGAGCCCCATTGACGCGGTGGCGGTCAAGCACTGGAAGGCGTACAGCAAGGCCCGCGATACCATGCTGCTGCGAACGCACACCCCGATTGCGCCCTGGCACATTGTGCGCACCGACGACAAACGGTTGGCGCGCTTGAATCTGATTCGAGACATCTTGACCCGCGTCCCATACGCAGGCAAAAAAACGTCGCTGGTGAAACCGGATTTCAACATCGCGTTCGAGTTCACGCCCGACTCCATCGACTCGAAGCGACTGGCGCGGTGAAACCATTATTCAAAGAACCCGTGAAGCCGGCCGTTACCCCAGTTGAATTACTTCACGGCTTGCGCAAGGGAACTTGCTTTCCATTTACCGACGTCACTCAAAAGGTATTGCCATGATCAGCAGACGAAAGTTTTTTCAGATATCAGGCGCAGCCGCGTTGGTCGGTGCCGGAGGTGCCGCGTGGATGTACTTTGGTGGGGATCGTTTCAATGCGGCAAGTGCCGCACCCATCCGTCCGTACCCGTTCGATCCGATCAGACCAGAAAACTTCCAGCAAAAGCTATTCATCCCCGGAAGCAGCGGCCCCTTCGGCGTAATGGACGTGGCTGGTCCGATGCAAATTCGTGCTACCGCTGCGAGTTTCCCGATTCTTAATGGTCAGTCGTCGCCGTTTCTGATGTACCAGACCGAGCAAGCGGGCAAGGCCTTCCAGAATCCTATTTTTCGAATCGAAAGTGGCACCCGATTTAAGGCCACGCTCAACAACGAACTGCCTGAGCCAACCATCATCCACTGGCACGGCCTGCACACGCCCGCCGCCATGGACGGCCAGCCGGTGAACACTATCGGCGCCGGTGCTCGCTTCGACTATGACTTCACCGTGAGCAATCGCGGAGGCACCTACTGGTATCACACTCATGCGCATGAATTGACGGCCAAGCAGGCCTACAACGGTCTCGCAAGTTTTTTTCTGGTCGACGACGAAGACCAGCGCGCGCTGAACAAGGCGCTTGACCTGAGGCTCGGCGAAACCGATGTGCCGCTCGTCATTCAGGACAAACGATTCGACGGGGCAGGAAGATTGACCTACCAGCCCAATATGCAGGACACAATGATGGGCTTTCTGGGGGATGTCATTCTCGCCAACCTGACGCCCAATGCCTATCTGAATGTCACGCCACGCCTATACCGCTTCCGCTTGCTCAACGGCTCCAATGCGCGAATTTACCGCCTTGCCTTCGTCAAGGGCGGGACGCTGCTGAACTTTGCTGTCATCGGGACCGACGGCGGTCTGCTCGACCAGCCACAAACCACCACTGAAGCCTTTCTTGCGCCTGGAGAGCGGCTGGACGTGGTGTTCGACGTGGGGCAAGCGCAGCCCGGCGAAGATGTGTTTCTCAGGAGCCTGGCGTTCGACACGATGGAAAACGAAGGCTCCGCCGGAAACATGGGGGGAATGATGGGCGGTATGGGCGGTATGGGAGGGATGAGTTCGTCGCGCCTTCCGCTCGGCGCGGAGTTCAACGTCCTGAAACTGTCGGTGACGCAAGGGGAGCGCTCAACTCCACAGCTACCCGCAAAGCTTTCTGAAATTCGCACGATCCCCACTGAAGGTGTGCCCGAGCGCAAGATCGAATTGTCGATGGGGCACATGCGTTTTTTGATCAACGGTCGAAGTTTTCGCATGCACGAAATCGCCTTCGAAGTGAAGCGCGGTGCCGTGGAAATTTGGCGCATCAGCAACGCGTCAGTTGGCATGCCGCACCCGATGCACATTCACGGCTTTTCGTTTCAGGTTGTGGAACGGCTGAACAGTCCGCGTCAGATATCCGCAAACGCGCGCTTTGGTCGCGGGCGCACGGTGAGCGACCTTGGCTGGAAGGACACGGTGCTAGTGTGGCCGGGCGAAACAGTAAAGATCGCAATCGATTTCAGCCACGATTTCACCGGCAGTCAGAGCTACCTGCTGCATTGCCACAATCTTGAACACGAAGACGCCGGGATGATGGTCAATTTTCGTGTCACTGCGTGAGGGCATCACCAATGAACACTGCAACCTGCACTACGGCGTGCCCCGAACGTTCGCTCGTACTCAGACACCGATACGTACGCTGGCGACCAGACTGCAAAGTCTGCGCTTCATAAGATGAAAAAGAAGTTGAGGCCATTGAGCCTTCGTCCACCCATTCCTGCTGGGCCGCGCTACTGCAGGCGCGAAGTTCAGGACATTTTCATTTTCTGCCAATTAAGGAGTATTTCATGACCGAACCCACCAACACCGCGTCAAGCATAAAGTCTGGAGCGGCTTACGGCTTCTACTGCACGCTGGGCAAATCTGCTTTCCCCGATGCCGTCGCCCGTGTGATCGACGCGCTGAAGGCCGAAGGCTTTGGCGTGTTAACCGACATCGACGTACAGGCGACGATGAAAGCCAAGCTTAACGTTGATGTGGCGCCGTACCGCATCCTTGGTGCGTGCAACCCACCGCTCGCGCATCGCGCCTTGACGGCGCAGCCCGATATCGGCTTGCTGCTGCCATGCAATGTGATCGTGCGTGAAGATGCGGATGCAAACATCACCGTCGGCTTTATGGATCCGGTGGCGGTGATGCAGCTCACCGACGATGCGGAGGTGGCCATGGTCGCCGACGAAGTTCGCAACCGCCTGGAGCGAGTCCGCTCCACGTTGGCGCCGATGTCCGGCAACACCGCGAAACACTAATACTAAGGAGATACCCATGGGTTACGACGGTGGTTATTACATGATGGGCGGCATGCACGGGCTGTGGTGGTTGTTCTGGGTGGTGCTGTTTGGCGTACTGATCTTCACTGGCTGGGGGCGCTCGGGCGGTCGGTGGAATCGCTCGCGCGAAACACTGCGTGATACCCCTCACGAGTTGTTGCACCGCCGCCTGGCTGGCGGCGACATCACGCCCGTCGAGTATGAAGAGCGCAAATCGCTGCTTGATCGAGATGCGGGGCCACGCAATGGCAACACGTAGTTTGATTACTCCCGATCGCCGCTAGTGGCAAGCAACGACCTCCGTGCGTGATGGCCCGAGTGCTAGGCGTCAACGAGCTTATCCACACGCCGCACGCGGCCAGCTCGAAGCGGCAATCACCCGTTTCGGCCACCCGACGTATTAACCCATTGCCAAAGGAGCAGATATGAAAACCAGCGCGATTGAAGTGCACGACATGCTGTCGGTATTTAGCGTCGACGAAGTCGAAAAGCGAATCGGCGAGATGCTCGGCGTCCAGAGCGTCACCGTGAACTTTGCGGCCGGAAACGCCACGGTGCGCTACGACGAAACACAAATCGAAGCGACCGATATCAAGTCGGCCGTGCGCCAGCGCGGATTCGATCCCGCTGCGTCGGCTGGCAGCCCGTCGGGTGATGGCGACGAAGGCAAAGCGGCATCGGGCGGACCACCTGCAGCAACACCGGCTTCACCGCCTGCTGGTGCAGCGCCTACGTCAACGCCTCCGGAACCCGCTCCAGCGGAGCCGCCCTCCGCATCCGCCACCCCTGAAGGAGATGCCAACAAGGAAACCGCCGAGCCGAACAAAGAATAAGTCGACGGATGCCTTGCACAATCACTTTGACCGAGTGGGCGCGGCCCCGAGACATCCGCTGACCGTGGCGTGTGACCCAGCCACTTTAAATGGGTCAGCAACCGCTTTGAAGGAGATCACCATGACGACAGCGACCGTTTCACGAGGCAACCCGCTCGGCTTACCGCCTGCGCTGAAAACTGCGCAGGAGGCCATCCACTTTCCCGAAGTCCAGGAGATGCTTCGCAAGCTCTCAATGCACGGGCTCGGCATCTTCATGCCACACATGCACGACGAGCAGACCGGTGAATTTCAGCCGCTTCCGGAACTCGTCACGCAGGTGGAATCCGGCTTGGCGGTTTCCTTTCAGCCCGCCGACGAAGTCGCGATGCAGACCGATCAATTTCTGCCAGTGGGATGGGTCTGGCGAGCCGGTGCCTGTTCAACCGCAGCGGCGTGCGACATGGTTCAGAACGATTCACCTGACGGCGGAGCACCTACCGTCAAACACAAGATGCCGCCACCAGCCTCATTCTCATAGAACCTCTTGGTTGGCTTCACGGCACCCGCAGACCGTCACACATAAATTCAACGAGAGCAACACCATGAAAACAAGCGTTATCGAAGTGCACGCGATGCTGTCGGTCCTAAGCGTGGGAGAGGTGGAGCAGCGGATTGGCGATGTGCCGGGCGTAAAAAGCGTGACCGTGAATTTCGTCGCCAAGAACGCCACTGTGCGCTATGACGAAACCCGTCTCGATGTCGCGGACATCAAGACCGCCGTGCGCCTTCGTGCGCACGAGCCTGCCCCGGATGCTGCTTCAAAAAACGAAGGCCACAATGGTCACTCCATTCCTGATACGCCGCCTGTAAGGCTCGCGACTGAAGCGTCGACGGCTGCACCTGCGACAACTGCTCCTGCTGCGACTGCGGATAACCCAGGAGCGCGAGCGTCCACTCCTGCCGAGCCAGCCGCCGCGCCTGAAGCAGCAGTTAAACCGGCATCAGTGGGTATGCCTGAAGCCTCCCACGCAGCGACGCCAAAGCCCGATCACTCGTCGACGCATGCCGGCATGAAAATGCCGGACACCGCAGCAGTCGGTGTCGACAGTGGGACCGCATCCAGGGCAGCCAATTCATCCGCGCCTGGAGCTCCGGCCGAAGCAACTTCACTGCTTCAACGACTGCGGTCGTGGCTGTCGCCTGCACCTTCGGAGCCAAAGCCGGCGGTGACCGCTGCTACAGGAGCCGACCACAAAGGCCACGCCGCCCACGGCGGCGCATCGTCTCCGATGTCATCAGACATGGCCGAGGAGATGGGTCACGGCGGCAACATGGACTTGGCAACGATGGTGCGCGATATGCGCAACCGCTTCTGGATTTGTCTCGTCTTCGCGGTGCCGATCTTTATCTACTCGCCGATGGGCAATATGTTTCCCGCCCCCGAACCGCCGTTCGGCCTGCCGCTTAACCAGTTGCTGTTTGGCCTGGCCAGTGCCGCCGTTATCTACCCGAGCTGGCCGTTCTTCGTCTCCGCCTGGCGCGCGGTCAAAAAGGGCACGCTCGGCATGGCCGCATTAATTGTTTTAAGTGTGGGCACCGGTTACCTGTTCAGCGTCGGTGCCACTTTCTTCTTCGACAGCGATCAGTTCTTTGAAGCGGTGTCCGTGCTGCTGGTGTTCATCCTGCTCGGGCACTGGCTGGAGATGCGCGCCCGTGCTGGTGCGTCATCGGCGATCAAGGCGCTGATGAACCTGACCCCAGCCAAAGCCTTCGTGCTTCGCAAAGGTGCCGAGGTCGAAGTGGCAACCTCCGACGTGGTGCTAGGAGACATCGTTGTCATCCGGCCCGGCAACAAGCTACCGGTCGATGGCGTGGTCGAGTCGGGCGATTCACTGGTCGACGAGTCGATGCTCACCGGCGAGTCGATGCCAGTGCAAAAAGGCCCCGGTGCAAAGGTGGCCGGTGCCACCATCAACACCAGCGGCACGTTCCGCTACAAGGCGACCAAGGTAGGCTCTGACACCGCGCTGGCGCAGATCGTTAAGCTGGTGCAAGAGGCGCAGAACTCCAAGGCACCGGCGCAATTGCTCGCCGACAAGGCAGCACAGTGGCTGGTGATTGCTGCCATTGCGGTTGGGCTACTCACGTTCGCCGTGTGGTTCTGGTGGATCGGCCAGCCGCTGCTGTTCGCGGTGACGCTGACCATCACCGTGTTCGTCATCGCTTGCCCCGACGCGCTGGGCCTGGCCACGCCGATGGCGGTGATGGTGGGCACCGGCTTGGGTGCCGCCAACGGCATCCTGTTCAAGAACGCCTCGGCCCTTGAAGATGCCACCAAGCTCAACACCATCGTCTTCGACAAGACCGGCACGCTCACCGTCGGTAAGCCGGAGGTGGTGGACATGGTGATGGCCGAAGGCGTCACTGAGGACGTGTTGCTGCTCGCCGCTGCTGCGGTTGAGCAAGGCTCGGCCCACCCCTTGGCGCAAGCCGTTTTGCGGCGCGCAGCAAAGCTGAAGGTCGTCGCCCCGACCGGCTTCAAAAGCATCGACGGTCAGGGCGCACAAGCTGAAACCGCTGCGGGCACGGTCTTCCTCGGCAACCGGTTGCTGATGGACACACAGAAGCTCGCACTCGGCCCGCTGGAAGTGGACGCTGCGCGGCTGCAAGGCGAAGGCCGAACGGTGGTGCATGTCGCGCAAAACGGCAAGGTGATCGGCCTGATCGCCATCGCCGACGCCATTCGGCCCACGGCCAAGGCCGCGATTGCGAAGTTGCGCGAGCGTGGCATCGAGGTGGTGATGCTCACCGGCGACAACGCAGGCACTGCCAAGCGCATCGCCGCTGATCTGGGCATCACCAGTGTGCTGTCCGATGTGCTGCCCGGCCAGAAGGCCGCCAAGATCAAAGAGTTGCAGGCCACGGGCAAGTTGGTCGGCATGGTGGGCGATGGCGTCAATGACGCGCCCGCGCTGACTCAGGCCAATGTCGGCTTTGCGATCGGGGCCGGCACCGACGTGGCAATGGATAGCGCTGACGTTGTGTTGATGAAGAGCGACCCCTACGATATCGTGGGCGCGATCGAGCTGTCGCGCGCGACTCTGCGCAAGATGCATCAGAACCTCTGGTGGGCGGTGGGCTACAACGTGATCGCCTTCCCGCTGGCAGCGGGGGTGCTGTATCCCTTCACCCTGTCGCCCGAGATCGCGGCGCTGTCGATGTCAGGTAGTTCGGCGGTGGTGGCCATCAACGCGCTGTTGCTCAAGCGCACCAAGCTGGCGGGCATCCGTCAACCTGGCAAGAGTGCGATAGCCGCAGCGCCAGCACAGACCGCGAATCCCAAATCGGACAAAGTGCCGGCGGTTGCGGCAACACATTCCTGACTATCCAGGAACCAGCAATGGCGACACCAAAAAACACCGCAGTGCAGAACCTGCTGCGCCTGACCACCATCGGATGGGCGCTACAGCAAGAGTATCGTGCTATGCGCCGTATTGCTCAAGGCGCGGCTAGCGACGGTGCGCCGGTCAGGTTCGTGGCGCGCCTGGTGGCATTGGGTCCGGTCTTCGTCAAGCTGGGTCAAATCCTGAGTACGCGTCGGGACGTGCTGCCGCTGCCCTATGTAGAGGCGCTTTCGGCGCTTCAAGAGCACGCGCCTAAAGTTTCGGTCGAACAAATACGCCTAATAATCAACCGCGAGCTGGGCAAGCCGGTCGGAGGGCTATTTGCGACGTTCGATGAAGTACCGATCGCCGCAGCCTCACTCGCGCAGGTGCATAGGGCAACCTTGCCAGACGGAACTGTCGTCGCCGTCAAGATTCAACGGCCCGACCTTGAGCGCCTGGTTTGTCGCGATCTCGATGCAATGGACTTCGGGCTACGTTGGCTTTACCGTCTGTTCCGCCGACGAATGGAACGCACGAATCTGCTCAATTTCTTTGCAGAGTTCCGTCGCTATACGATTCAAGAACTGGACTTCTCGCAGGAAGGACGTGTGATTGACCGCTTCCGCGCCAACTTCGCTGGTCGCGCCGGGGTCAGGTTCCCCCGAGTCCGCTGGAGCCATACGAGCCAGCGCCTGCTCACCATGGACTGGGTCGAAGGGTTGCGGCTGAACGAGGCTGCCGCCTCGCTCGGTG
>JBDSYI010000447.1:0-5561 GCA_039925745.1 Casimicrobium sp.
GCAGGTCCAGTTCGCCGAATAGAACCGCAGCAACGTCAGCCGTTGGCCCGGCACGAAGGCGCGCCAGGCGCTCATCGTAAGTCGCCAGCGCGGCCTCTGGATGGCCGAACCGGTTGTAGAAAAATCCGAGGTCCCGCAGAGCGTCCAGGCTGTTTGCGTTAAAGTTCCCGGCAAGCTCATCCCACTGCCCAATCGAGCTGCGAAGCAGCGCCTCGACGCCGGTCGGATCACCTGCCTGCACTTGCTCGAAGGCGCCGTTGGTCAGGGCGTTCAGCGCGACGCGTTTTGCATGCGGCGGCGGATTTTCCAGAATCGGGCGCACCTTCCGGTGCAGCGCCAGCGCTTCGGCGCGTCGCCCTTCGCGGCTGAGCATCAGCGCCCGATCGACCTCTGCCTCCGCTACCAGCCACTTTTCCAGTGGTTCGCCGCGAACGAGCGTTAAATATTTGTCGAATTCGGCGCTGCTCTCCGGGAAGCGTCGGAGCTCCGCCAGCATGTTGGCGCGCAACAGAATCGCCTCGCGCCACCAGGTTTGCACCGACGGCGGCGGGCCCTTGCCAATGGCCTGCTCGACCAACGGCAATGCCGCGGCTGTTTCATCGATCCAGTACATGATGTCTGCCAGCAGAAACCTCGCACGCCTTGTTGATTCCGCCTCATCGCCGTACAGTTTTGCACTGAGCAAAACGGAGCGCTGCGCCACCGGTAGCGCTTCCTTAAACCGCGACAGGCGGCGCAGCGTGGTCGCTACGTGAATGCCGACCTGCTGTTCCACGCTCGGGTCGTCGGCAAATTTAGTAGCGAGATCCTTCTGCGCCTGCTCGATGAGCGTCAGCACGCTCGGCCATTGGCCACCATGAGTATCGGGGTCAGCGCTGCGCAGCAACTCCACCAGGTAATCCGCTGTCTTGACCGCACGCGCTGTCTCAGTACGCGCTCGTTCGTACTGCCATAGCGAGAACGCGAGGCCCGCCGCCAGCGCGAAGAAAAGTGACGCCGTCAGACTTACCGGCAACCAGTTTCGTCGCAACCACAGCCGGGCGCGATAGCTGCGATCTTCGCGTCGCGCCGAGATCGGTCGGTGGGCCATCCAGCGCGTGAGATCAGCGACAAACGCCTCCATCGTCCGGTACCGGTCAGCCGGGTCGATGCGGATAGCGCGGGCAATGATGGCGTCGACGTCACCCTCAAGACGCTCGACGTTGCTCGGGGCGGGGATGTTGTCTTTTACCGTCGCGTGGTCGCGATGCGTCGCGGCATGCGACAAGCGCTCCGGCGTCACGTGAAGCACGGCATATTCCAGCGCCGCGCGGCCCGACTTCTCGGGAAGATGCGCTCGGCGACCCGCAAGAAGGTGGTAGGCGAGGCTGCCGAGCGAATAGATGTCGCTGGCCACCCCTGTTGCCTCGCCGCTGATCTGCTCTGGGGCGGCGTATTCCACCGTCAGGCCGCGCCCGCCCAGCTTGGTGGCTTCCGAGGTCGTCGCCTCGTCATCCTTGCTGTCGTCGAGTAAGCCAGCGACACCGAAGTCAAGCAGCTTGACGTGTCCGCCCGGTGTCACGAGCACGTTGGACGGTTTCAGATCGCGGTGAACGACCAGTTGCGAATGCGCGTACGACACCGCTTCGCCAATTTCACGAATCAGCTCGACTCGCGCTTCGACCGTGCTTGCATGCTCGGCAACGTAGTTGAGGAGCGGTTGCCCGTCCACGTGTTCGAGCACCAAAAATGGTTGCCCGAACAACCGTCCGGCGTCGAGCAGACGTGCGATGCCGGGGTGATTGAGCCGCGCCAGAAGTGCCCGCTCCTGCGCAAATCGCGCCTCAAAACGCTCGGTGTCACCATCGGCTCGCAGAAATTTGACGGCGGCTGTGGCCTGATACAGGCCGTCGGCTCGCGTGGCAAGCCAGACTTCGCCCATGCCACCGATCCCGATGACTTCCTGCAAGCGCCACGCTCCACAGAGCTCACCTGCATGTCGACGCTCTTGGGTGCGCGAACGCTCGGCCCGCAAAGCACGCTGAAGCAGATGATCGAAGCCGCGTTCGCTGCCGTCGCCCAACACCGGAGCGAGTTGCGTGGTCAGGCCTGATGTGGTGACGTTACCAGCAGTTGCAGCGGGGCGGCGCACAAAGTTGGTCGCCAGTGTTTGCGCGTGAGCGCGACCAAGGAGCTTCCTGACTTCCTGCGCGACACGCGGATCGCGCTCGTGCAATGATTTAACGAAGGCCGGACGGGCGATTTCGTCACACTCCAGCGCGTCATCAAACGCCGAGTTGACCGCCTTCCAGAACGTCGCGTCAAAGGCTGAATCGTCAGGCGTTGGCGTGGGCGGAAATGGAGGGGAAATGGGCGGATCGGCGGGTGTCATCGCCTTGAGATAGACGAGATTGATCGAAAAATTGCGTCAGGCGACTTTGTCGCGTCAATCTTCGTCAGGCAGGTGAAACGTCGAGCCATTCGGCAAGCAGCGCGCGGGCTTTCGTAATTTCGCGATTCACCGTTCGAGTAGAAATCTCACGCGCTTCGGCGGTTTCGACAATCGTCATACCGCAGAAAAAATGCAGCTCCGCGGTGTGATACATGCCTTCGTCCACCGCCTTGAGCCGCTCTAGCGCTCGATCCAGCGCGATCACGTCAACCGCCGACATCAGCGCATCGGCCGACGATTCCGCATGAGACATGGTCAACAACGTTGCGCCACCGCCGCGCTTCTCGGCATCGCGCGCCCGCACAAAATCGATCACGATTGAGCGCAGCACTTTTCCGACATAAGCGAAGAATTGCACGCGTGTATTGCCCTGTAAACCCTCGCGCTCGGCCATGCGCATGAAGCCTTCGTGTACCAGCGCTGTTGCGTTGAGTCCGGTCACGCCGCCGACCTGAGCGAGACGCGACCGTGCCACCCGTTTGATTTCGGGATACAGTTCGGCATAGAGCGAGCTCATGGCCTCGGAGTCGCCGCTAGCGGCGCGTTCGAATAAATCTTGAGTGACTTTTGGCATGGTTTCTTCGATGGTTACGTCTTTTTATCTTTTTGCTGCGTTGGACGTAAGAGATATTTACCGGGCATCATGCTGTCAGCATGGATTTATTGCGGTGCAGCGACATTTTTTTTGAAAGCGACGGGGTGATCGACATGACACGACAGGTTTTGCGCAACGCACGGGTGTTCGATAGCGTGACGGGCGTGGTTCAACCCTCCGGTACCATCGTGATCGTTGACGGGCGTATTGCCGCGGTCACGATGGGTGAAATTTCGACCGATCTCGCCGACAGCATTGATCTCAAAGGGCGCATTGTGTTGCCGGGCCTGATCGATTGCCACGTGCATGTGATGGCCGTACATCACGACGTCTGGCAACTATCGATGCAGCCGCCTTCGCTCATCACGGCGCAGGCAAAGCATGTGATGGAAGGCATGCTGATGCGGGGCTTCACCACCGTGCGCGATGCGGCGGGCGCCGACTACGGCGTGCAACTCGCGGTTGAGCGCGGCTATTTGCGCGGGCCAAGGCTATTTATCGCCGGTCGTCCGCTGTCGCAAACGGGCGGGCACGCCGACATCCGACCGCGCGGCGTCGGCGAATTTATTTGTGCCTGCGCCGGACTGGGCTTGTTTCCAGCGATGGCCGATGGCGTTCCCGAAGTGCGCCGCGCGGTGCGTGAACAATTGCGGCACGGCGCGAACCAGATCAAAATCATGGCGGGCGGCGGCGTGGCCAGCCCGACCGATCCGATCGACGGCACGCAATATTCGCTCGAAGAGATTACCGCGGCGTGCGAAGAGGCCGCAGCGGCCAACACCTACGTGATGGCACATGCCTATTCGCCGCGCGCCATCACCCGCGCCGTGCAATGCGGTGTGCGCTCGATTGAGCATGGCAATTTGCTCGATGAAGCGACCGCGAAGGTCATGAAATCGTCGGGTGCATTTCTGGTGCCGACGCTCGCGACTTATGCCGTACTTGCGGAAGAGGGCAAGCGTCTCGCGTGGAGCGATGAAATGCTCGGCAAGCTGGATCGGGTGAAGGATGCCGGGACACGCGCTATTGCGATTGCGAAGTCAATGGGAATTCCGATTGCGTTTGGGACTGATTTGCTGGGCGCAATGCACCCACAACAGGCCATCGAATGGAAATTGCGGTCAACCGTGCAGACGCCAGTCGAAATTCTGCAAAGCGCGACCAGTGTTGCTGCGAAGTTGCTCAATCAAGAGGGCAAACTGGGCGTGATTGCGCCGGGTGCGCACGCTGATTTGGTCGTCGTCGAAGGCGATCCGACGCTGGATATCTTGCTCATGGGCGATCCAGAGAAGAATTTTCTTGGCGTGATGAAGGCAGGGGTTTGGGAGAAAACGATTGAGGGCGAGCGTCCCTGAAGCGTCTTCGTCCGGCCCTCGGAGCCAATCAATCCAACGCGCTACTTGCACAAATCGAAAGCCGAGATGGCCTCGTTGACTGGGCCTGAAATTGCGGGTGAGCCTCAGCGTAGAAGCGCCACGCAGTACCCGAGGGCAAAGCTCAGTGCGGCGACAAAAACAACCAGCCAGGCTGGCACCAGTGCGGCCAGTGTGCTTCCGCCAGGGGCAATCGGCAGTGCCGCTGTGCGCACTTCTGGTGCAGAAACTGGTGAGCCAACAGGAATGTTCTGCAGCTGTTCTGCGACTTGCCCACCACCCAACTGGCGCGTCAATGCCATGAAGAAATCATCGGCATTCTTTTTGGCCACGGTCTGAACAAGACGGCTGCCGACACTGGCCAGCTTGCCGCCAATGTCCGCGCTGGCTGTGTACGCCAGCACAGTGGCGTCGTCATCTGGCGTGAGGTTCACCGTCGCACGCATCTTCGCAAAACCCGCAGCACCCCCTTGCCCGTGGCCGGTCAGGCAATAGCTGTTTGGCGGATTCAATTCGGTCAAATCAAGCTGCCCTCTGAATGTGGCTGAAATAGGCCCGACTTTTGCCACCACGGTAGCGAGAAACTCATGTTCCGAAATTTTCTCGAGTTGCTTGCAACCGGCGATGCAAGCCTGAAGCACGGCGGGATCGTTCAGTGCTTCCCAGACTTTTTGCTGGCTCGCCGGGACGCGGTACTCGCCTGAAAATTCCATGGCCATGGTTACCCCCCGTAGTGTTTGATCAGCGCCTGGGTGCCCAATCGGCTCATGCCCTGTTGCGCCAGGCCATCGAAGAGTTTGCGCGCCAGTGCAAGACCGGGCAGCGCCATTTTCATGCGTTCGGCTTCGGCCAGGGCAATGCCGAGATCCTTGATGAAGTGTTCGATGTAGAAGCCGGGCGCAAAATCACCTGCGATCATCTTGCCGCCCATCACGGTCAGCTGAAAACCCGATGCGGCTCCCCCACCAATCGACTGAAGAACGGTAGGCAGATCAAGCCCGGCCGCTTTGGCGTAGGCCAGCCCCTCGCTCACGCCCATGATGGTCGAGGCAATCACAATCTGGTTACACATTTTGGTGTGCTGCCCGGCGCCGGCTGCGCCCTGAAGCACAACATTTGCCCCCATTAACTTCAGAATCGGCAACGCATCGTTGAAGGCGGT
>JBDSYI010000448.1:0-5777 GCA_039925745.1 Casimicrobium sp.
CCCGACGCTCGCCGCCACTTCCGATGGCGGCACCTGTAGCCATTGGCATGCCAGCGCCAATCGCGCCGCCGACGAGATGCAACCAGTCGTGCGCAGGCGCCGCGTGGGTATTTTTGTAGAAACCGCGACCGTACGACACACTTTCGTCAGCGATGATGGCCTGCTCGGGCATCACCGCCGCCAGTGTTTGCGCGAGTCCTTCGGGCGTCGGCGCACCAGACACCCTATCGGGTCGCGGGCCGGAATCGGCGATAGCGAGCTCCACTGCGCCGAGTTCTTCTACCAGCGCCAGAAGCGCAGCCTCGGCGTCCTGATCCTCGCGCACAAGCACATGCAATTGCGCGATTTCAGGATATTGTTTTGATGGCTTGCCGGGGTAGGCGAAGAATCCAACCGGTGGCTTGGCGCTGACCAGAATAATGTGCTCAAACCGGCTCAGCACTTTAACCGCCTGATCCGTGTTGTACGGCACGCGATCGAGCTGCAAACGCCCGCGACCGCGGGCAACCTGCCCGACGATGTAATCCGCCATTAGCGCTGCGCCTGTGGCCTGAGCAATGCGCCACGCAAGCGATTGCGAGGTAGCGCGTGTGCCGTTCCCGGCGAGCAGGATCAGCACGTTCTTGCTCGAACGAAGCACCCGCGCCGCGCTTTGCACTGCGAATGGACTCATCGCTGGCGCTGCCAGCGCTGGCAGCGGATCGGCGACCACGCCACCCTCATCCCATGACGTATCGGACGGCAAAATCAAGGTTGCAATGCCACCCGACGATGCCGATGCAGCCTGAGCGGCAGCGGCCGCATCGCGTCCCACATCCGCTGCATGCGCGCTGGTGCGCACCCATGTGGAGACGCTTCGCGCAAGACCCTCGGTGTCAGCGGTCAGCGGCGCATCGAGCGGCCGGTGGTAGGTCGCCTGATCGCCCACGATGTTCACAATTGCGCTGCGGGCGCGACGCGCGTTGTGCAGATTTGCAAGACCGTTCGCGAGTCCCGGCCCGCAGTGCAAAAGCGTGCACGCCGGTTTGCCTTTGATCCGGTAGTAGCCGTCGGCCATCCCCGTCACAACGTTCTCCTGCAAGCCAAGAACGCAGCGCATTCCGACGCTCTGATCGAGCGCGGCCACAAAGTGCATTTCGCTGGTGCCCGGGTTGGCGAAACAGGTGTCAACGCCGGATTTCAGCAGGGTTTCGACGAGACTTTTTGCGCCGTTCATTCAAGGTGCTCCGCGAACTTGTGATTGGGGGCGACATTAATCGCGCTGCTCATCAGAGTCTATCGCCAGAGAAGACGAACGCGCGGGCGTGCACGACAAGACATTTGCCGGCGCAAAGCTGGCTATCGGGCGCTCAGTAGTTTGACGTCAAAAATCCGCTCGCCGTTACGATAGGCAATCTTTGACCCCACATCGCGGGGCAACTCAGCAAGCCAGCGCTGGTAGTAGTCCATGATCTCGCCGTACTGCGCCCAACGTTCGGTGACCCAGCAATCGGAGCCGAGCAGGAAGCGATCTGGGTAGGCGGTGAACAGCGTGCGCCATGGCTTTGACAGTTTGCCGCCGTCGGTGATGTCGTTGCGATAGGACAGTTCACCCATCAGGTCAGGATGCGCTTTCATCATCGCTGCGACACGCTCAGTGGCGACGCTAAATCCAGTGTGTGCCCAGATGACTTTGGCTTTCGGCGCGAGCGTGAAAATGTAGTTAATCGCGGCTTCGTCGCTGTGCGCATGCAGCCACAAATCATGCTTCTGCGCGAAGGCGACGATCTGCGCGAATTCTTTTGACTTGGCCTCGTCGCCGTACAAATGGAACTCACCAATGCCGCGCACTTTGCCCTTCATCGCGCCTTCGGCATATTCACGCTCGATCATGGCGACAATTTCGGGATTTTTGTGCCACGTCCCGTAGTCTGCGCGGTCACGATAAACGCGGATGAAGGGCACCACTGTCAATGCCGGATTGGCGACGGGTGCGGCTTTCATCAACAGCACGGAGCCATCATTCGGACGCGATGTCGCGAGGATACCGCGCACATTGCTCTGCCGGAAAATCTCCAGCACTTTAGCGGGCGGATAGCTCTCGCGCGCCTCGATGTTGTAGTGCAGGTGAGCGTCGAACACCGGAAGGGGTTCGACGGCGTGCGCGGCCGTCAACAGCAGCGCTGTCGCGCACAACGTCGACATCGCTCGCACATTTAGCAAAGAACCCACTACGCCTCCAGCGCCGAAATCATCTCCACCCGCGTCGCGTGTCGGCCACCCTCGAATTCGGCGGCGAGAAACGCGTCCACGATATCGAGCGCCAGCCCTTCGCCCACCACGCGTCCGCCAAGCGCCAGCATGTTGGCATCGTTGTGCTGACGGATCATGCGCGATGAGAATGTGTCAAGGCAGACGCCGCAACGGATACCCTTTACTTTGTTCGCCGCGATCATGATGCCCTGACCGGTGCCACACAGGATGATGCCAAAACGGCAGTCACCAGAGGCCACGAGCCGCGCCGCCGCTTCGCCCTGCTTCGGATAAGGAACGCTCTCCGGCGTCGTGGGCCCGATGTCAACCGCGACCCAGCCACGTGCTGCGACATGAGCGGCGATAGCCTGCCGAAGGGGAATGGCGGCGTGGTCACTGGAGAGGACGATGCGGTTGTTGGTTGTCATTGAGCAGTCACTCCGTTTTATGCCATGTGTGGCGTCAACTGTATTTCAAATCACTGTTCACGCCACGGTAGCTAATTAATTAGATACTGGATGTTCGCAAGAATTACTCTGGAATCTATCCGCTTTTACTTGAAATCCTTTGTTCTTAGGGGCTAGAACTGATTATCGGCATAAATCGACTTCGCAGAATTCGTGGCATTAGCCCATGGGCAGACGTCTTTTCAGCGAAAAGCTACTTCGAAATTCAAGCATCAATTTGCCCAGCGCTTGCTGCGCTCCACCGCCTTTGCCCAACCCGCCATCATTTCGCCCGCGCGGTCTCGCGATAGCGTAGGTTCGAAGATGCGATCCACCTGCCAATTGCGCTGAATATCGCCAGCGTCTTTCCAGAATCCGACGGCGAGTCCGGCCAGATACGCCGCACCCAGCGCGGTGGTCTCCAGCACTTTCGGCCGCACGACGGGCACGCCGAGTAAATCGGCCTGAATTTGCATCAGTAAATTGTTGGCCGTCGCGCCACCATCGACGCGCAGCTCGGTGAGTTTGAGTCCCGCGTCCTTTTCCATCGCATTCAGCATGTCGGCGGACTGAAACGCGATGGATTCGAGCGCGGCGCGCGCGATGTGCGTAATGCCGCTGCCGCGCGTGAGGCCAAACATGGCACCGCGCGCATACGGATCCCAGTGTGGCGCACCGAGTCCTGCGAATGCGGGCACGAGATAGACACCGCCCGAGTCGGGAACTTCAGCGGCGAGCGCCTCGACGTCAGCCGCAGTCTTGATCGCGCGCAGGCCATCGCGCAGCCACTGCACGACCGCGCCGCCGATGAAGACGGAGCCTTCGAGCGCGTATTGCGGCGCGCTGTTAGCGAGCTGCCACGCGGTCGTGGTTAGCAAATTGTTCGTCGACGTGACCGCTTTCGAGCCGGTGTTGAGCAACAAAAAACATCCCGTGCCGTACGTGTTTTTGGCCATGCCGGGTGAATGGCAGGCTTGGCCAAACAGCGCGGCTTGCTGGTCGCCCGCGTCGCCGGCAATCGGCACGGCAACGCCGTCAATCACCGCGTCGCCAAACGCGCCAGATGAGGGTCGGACTCCGGGCAATACAGCGCGCGGAATGTCGAGCAGCGCGAGCAGTTCGTCATCCCAAGTGTTGGTGTGAATGTTGAACAACAGCGTGCGGCTGGCGTTTGACGGATCAGTCGCGTGCGTAGTGCCGCCTGTGAGATTCCAGATCAACCACGCGTCAATCGTGCCGAACGCGAGTTCGCCGCTCTCGGCCCGTTGGCGTGCGCCAGGAACGCTGTCGAGCAGCCACTTGAGTTTGGTGCCCGAAAAATAGGCGTCGATCACCAGGCCGGTTTTTTGCTGGATGAGCGCGGCCTTACCGTGCGCTTTGAGTTCATCGCAGAGCCCGGCCGTGCGTCGATCCTGCCAGACGATCGCGTTGGCAATCGGCTTGCCCGTCGCGCGCTCCCAAACCACGGTGGTTTCGCGCTGATTGGTGATGCCGATGGCAGCAATTTCGTCGGGATGCGCGCCCGCTTTGGCGATGGCAGACAGCATCACCTCGTGCTGCGACGCCCAAATCTCGTTGGCATCGTGCTCGACCCAGCCCGGCTGCGGAAAATGTTGGCGAAACTCCTTCTGCTCCGAAGCGACCGGTGCGCCGTCGTGGCCGTACAGAATCGCCCGTGAGCTGGTGGTGCCCTGATCCAGCGCCAAAACGTACTTTTTTGCACTCATGTACACGTCCTCCGAGAGTATTCAGGCCCATTCTGGTGCTGCGCTGCACCGCACAACATTTTGCCGGACAGCGCGCTAGAATCATTCTCCCGACACAGTCTATCGCGTCGCCGAACAAGGCTCATACTGGCTTGCACCTCTTCCAGCCTGTGATTGATCGGCGTTGCGCTTCGCTAAAAACCCTCATGCCGTTGTCCCCACCTGCTGCCCGCGAACGCCTGCATTTACGCCGCGTAAGTTACGAAGGCTTCCGTCGCGACGATGGGCTGATTGATATTGAAGCGCACATTACCGACACCAAAGATCGCGATTACAAGCTCGCGATGGGCACACGCAGCAAAGACATTCCGGTGCATCAAATGTGGGCGCGGGTGACGATTGATCGCAGTTTTGCGGTGATCGACATCGAAGCCGTGACCGACGATATGCCGTATCCCGGTCAGTGCGATCGCATCGGACCAGAGTACAAAAAATTGATCGGTGCCAATCTGCTGAAAGGTTTTCGCAAATCCATCGCGGAGCATATGGGCGGCATCAAGGGCTGTACGCATTTATCCGAATTGCTGGGCTATCTGCCGACCGCTGCGGTGCAGACGTTTGCTGGCATTCGCAACGAGACCGAGTCGCACGACGGCAAGAAGCCGTTCCAACTGGACTCGTGTCACGCGCTGGCCACGACCAGCGAAACGGTTCGCGTGTATTACCCGAAGTGGTACGTTGGCGAAACCGCTGACGCCGCAACTTAGGAATCATTACATGTGGGAGCGGTTTCACCGCGATTGCTGCTGTGACTACCGTAGTAATCGCGGTGAAACTGCTCCCACAAAGTCAGAAATCAGTCACTTAAATAAAAGAAGGGGATAGCGTGAAAATTCACGAGTACCAAGGTAAACAAATTCTTCGCGAATTCGGCGTTCCGGTGCCACGCGGTATCCCGGCTTTTTCAGTGGAAGAGGCGGTAAAAGCCGCGCAGGAACTCGGCGGCCCGGTGTGGGTTGTCAAAGCGCAGATTCATGCCGGTGGTCGCGGCAAGGGCGGCGGCGTCAAGGTTGCAAAATCGATCGAGCAGGTGCGCGAATACGCCACCGCCATCCTCGGCATGCAACTCATCACGCATCAAACCAGCGCGCAGGGCCAGAAGGTGCGTCGCCTCTTTATCGAAGACGGTGCTGACATCAAAAAAGAACTCTACGTGTCGATGGTTCTCGACCGTGGCACGCAGCGCGTGGCGCTCCTCGCCTCATCCGAAGGCGGCATGGACATCGAAGAGGTCGCACACAAAAATCCTGACGCGATCAAAAAAGTGTTTATCGATCCCGGCCTCGGTCTGACCGATGCGCAGTGCGATGAAGTCTCTGGTGCGATTGGCATT
>JBDSYI010000449.1:0-2203 GCA_039925745.1 Casimicrobium sp.
TCATGAGCGCGCAAACCATCGACAAAATCAGCGGCCTGGTTGCCGTGAATTCGTTGATGGCGATGGTCGGCGGCACGCTGGTGGCGCTCATCATCGGCAAGAACGACCCCGGCTTCGCCTACAACGGTCCGCTCGCCGGTCTGGTCGCCGTGTGCGCAGGATCGGATGTGATGCATCCCTTCGGCGCGCTCGCCGTCGGCGGCATCGCCGGGGCGATTTTCGTGTTCATGTTCACGCTGACGCAGAACAAATGGAAGGTCGACGACGTGCTCGGCGTGTGGCCCCTACATGGACTGTGCGGGGCCTGGGGCGGCATCGCAGCGGGGATATTTGGCAGAAAGGCCTTGGGCGGTTTGGGCGGTGTGGCGCTGGGTTCGCAGCTCATCGGCACGCTCACGGGCATCACCGTCGCCGTCATCGGCGCGAGCATCGTCTACGCCGTTCTCAAAAAGTTCGTGGGCCTTCGCCTCGACGAAGAGCAGGAGTACAACGGCGCCGATCTCTCGATTCACAAGATCAGCGCGACACCGGATCGGGCGTAATTTTGCCGTGGCCTTGTGGATGTGGATTCGCCAGCCATCGTTCGCCTCAGAAGTACGCAACGTCCGCGCATTGCCATCGGGGCGGCGTTGTCAAGGCAGGCGGCGGCCGCAAGCATTCCAAGGCTGAATGTGCACGTCTCCTCGATGGACGGTTGAGCCCCGCCCAGTGAAGCGCTCAGTCAGAGGTTCGGGTGAGGGAGCCTTGCATCGCGTTCGAAGCGCGTCGCAGAACTTTCACTTTCGATCAAGCACGCCGCCATGACCTACGCATCCAGATGCGCCCTTGATCGTATGGCGACCATCGGCACAGCGAGTAATCAACGCCTGACGCGCTTCGCGACCGGTTTTCTTCACTTTGCGGCCAGCTTTGCGGATATCCTTTCCCGCCGCACGCTTCGTCTCGACGGCCTCGGCTCTGACTTCGCCCGCCTTTTCGCTAACAGTTTCACCTGCATGCGCAAGAGGTACGAGTGCTAGAGCCAGCGCGATTGCTGCGACAAGTTTTCTCATGATTTTCCTTCGAAATGGGTTGACGAAACCTAACCGCAGTGGAGCCGATTGAGTCGATTGTGACCGTGAGCGCACCGGACACCGCTGGGGCTGTGCTCATGCCATGACAAATGAGCGATGCAGCGAGAAACACGGCGTTTCTCTTGCGGGGCCAAACGTACTTTAAGTTTGCATAGTAAGTTCATTCTTTTAAACGCACAATCCTGAAGTTTTTCTGGATCGTCATGAACCCATTTCTGCAAGCCGTGCCAAAAAACTAGGCTGGTTTTATAAACAGCTCAAATTCAGGTGCGCGACATTGCAAAGAGCAAGAATTTCTTTGCCTAGGTTGCAGCGAAATTACACATGCAGCTTTTTCATAAAATGGCCTTAACTATGGGGATAGAGCGCCAATACGTCTATTGTCGATAGTCCCGTATTTCGGCAATCAGCCCCCATAAAATCCACATTTGCCGACAAAGCTGTACTGCGGCAATCACGCACCGCGCTGACCAACCGCTCTAAAAATAGTCCCCCGACATTGTTGCGGCGCAGTAAAATAGAGGGTTATCTTTCCAAGCCCTGCCGCTGCCCACCTTTGGGCGTCTCGCGTTTTAGGGTGTTTCAGGCGTCCACATGACAACCACCGTAAGCGCGAACCTCGGTCTTCGCAACATCGCCATCATTGCCCACGTTGACCACGGCAAAACCACGCTCGTCGATTGCCTGTTGAAGCAATCCGGCACCTTCGCTGCGCACGAGCAGGTTGGTGAGCGCGTGATGGATAGCAACGATATCGAACGCGAACGCGGCATCACGATTCTGGCGAAAAACTGTGCTGTGACCTACAAAGGCTCGCGCATCAACATCGTTGACACCCCGGGCCACGCCGACTTCGGCGGCGAAGTGGAGCGCGTGCTCTCGATGGTGGACGGTGCGCTGCTGCTCGTTGACGCGGTTGAAGGCCCGATGCCACAAACGCGCTTTGTGACGAAAAAAGCGCTCGCGCTCGGTCACAAAATCATCGTCGTGGTGAACAAGATTGACCGTCATGGCGCGCGCCCTGACTGGGTCGTCAACCAGACGTTTGAGCTGTTCGACAAACTGGGCGCAACCGAAGAGCAGCTGGATTTCCCAGTGGTTTACGCCAGCGCCTTGAACGGTTGGGCTTC
>JBDSYI010000450.1:0-3075 GCA_039925745.1 Casimicrobium sp.
GCGCAAGGCGGTGTTGCAAGTGCCCACCGAAGCCGTCATTCAAACCGGCAAGCGCACCGTCGTGATGGTCGCCGAGGCGGGCGGAAAGTTCGCTCCCGTAGATGTGGAAATCGGCACCGAAGCCAACGGTGAAACCGAGATTCGTAAGGGACTCAAGCTTGGCCAAAAAGTGGTCACCTCGGGCCAGTTCCTGCTCGACTCAGAGTCGAGCCTGACGGCGACCACGACCCGCATGGGCGACGCGTCTGCCCCGATGGTTGATTCGGCCAAACCGACGACGAAGTCGATGTCCGGCGGCGTCACACACCATGGAGAGGGCAAGATTGAGGCCATCGATAAAGCGGAAGTGACGCTCTCGCACGGCCCGATTCCGTCGCTGAAGTGGGGCCCGATGACTATGGGCTTCAAATTGCCTGCGTCGGGAGCGCCGCCAAAAATCGCCGTGGGAGATCGTGTGTCGTTCGACTTTGTCGACAGTGGCGACGGTGAATATAAGATCAGCACCATTACGCCGATGGCCGCGACACCCAAGCCAGCGACACCAATGAGCACCGATAAGGATAAGGGCACGCCGAAATGATCGCCGCGCTCATTCGCTGGTCGATCGGTAACCGCTTTCTGGTGCTGCTCGCCACGCTGATGGTGACGGGTTGGGGTGTGTACTCGGCGCTGCGAACGCCACTGGACGCGCTTCCTGATCTGTCGGACGTGCAGGTGATTATTCGCACGACCTATCCCGGTCAGGCTCCGCAGATTGTCGAAAACCAGATCACCTATCCGCTCACCACGACGATGCTTTCGGTACCGGGTGCAAAGACGGTGCGCGGGTATTCGTTTTTCGGGGACTCGTTTGTGTATGTCCTGTTCGAGGACGGCACAGACATGTACTGGGCCCGCTCGCGGGTGCTCGAATACCTGAATCAGGTGCAGGCGAAACTGCCGCGTGGCGCAACGGCGTCGCTCGGCCCCGACGCGACCGGCGTCGGCTGGGTCTACGAGTACGCACTTGTTGACCGAACCGGCAAGCAGGACCTGTCGCAACTGCGCGCGTTGCAGGACTGGTTTCTGAAATATGAACTGAAATCGGTGGCCAATGTGTCCGAAGTAGCGAGCGTTGGAGGCATGGTGCGGCAGTACCAGATCGTGCTCGAACCCGACAAGCTGCGCGCTTTCAATGTGCCGCATAGCAAAGTGATCGAAGCAGTGCAGCGGGCAAATCAGGAGGCCGGCGGATCAGTGTTGGAACTGGGTGAGGCGGAGTACATGGTCCGCGCCACAGGCTATTTGCGCACGCTCGATGACTTCAGAAAGATTCCGCTGCTGACGACCGATGCTGGTGTTTCGGTGCGACTGGGCGATGTTGCGCGCGTGCAGCTCGGCCCGGAAATGCGGCGCGGTATTGCCGAGCTGGATGGTGAAGGCGAGGTCGCTGGCGGCGTGATCGTGATGCGCTCTGGCAAGAACGCTCTGGAGACGATTGCAGCGGTGAAGGCGAAGCTCGAAGAACTCAAGCCTGGTCTTCCACCCGGCGTTGAAATTGTGCCCGTGTATGACCGCTCGGACCTGATCTTGCGCGCTGTTGACAACTTGAAGTCCAAGCTGGTGGAGGAATTCATCGTCGTCGCTCTGGTGTGCCTGGTGTTCTTGTTTCACCTGCGCTCTGCGTTTGTCGCAATCGTGTCGTTGCCACTTGGTGTGTTGATCGCTTTCATCGTCATGCACTATCAGGGCGTGAACGCAAACATCATGTCGCTTGGCGGGATAGCGATAGCCATCGGCGCTATGGTCGACGCTGCGGTCGTGATGATCGAAAACGCGCACAAGCACATTGAGCATTGGCGACACGCCAATCCGGGACTCGCGCTTAAAGGTGACGATCAATGGCGCGTGATTGGAGACGCGGCAGCCGAGGTCGGCCCGGCGCTGTTCTTCTCGCTCCTCATCATCACGCTGTCGTTCATTCCGGTGTTCACATTGGAGGCGCAGGAAGGACGACTGTTTGCGCCACTCGCGTTCACCAAGACGTACGCGATGGCCGCGGCGGCTGGCCTCTCGGTCACGCTGATCCCGGTGCTCATGGGTTACCTGATTCGCGGTCGCATTCCCGATGAACAAAAGAATCCGCTCAATCGCTTGTTGATTGCGCTGTATCGACCGCTGCTGAACGCTGTGTTGCGCTTTCCGAAGAGCACGTTGATCGTGGCGGTGCTTGTGGCGCTGATCAGTCTGTGGCCTGCTAGTCAATTGGGCGGTGAGTTCATGCCGCCGCTTGATGAGGGCGACCTGCTTTACATGCCTTCAGCGCTGCCAGGCATTTCGGCGGGCAAGGTCGGTGAGATTCTGCAACAGACTGATCGGCTGATCAAAACTGTGCCTGAAGTGGCGCGCGTGTTCGGCAAAGCGGGACGCGCCGAAACGGCTACCGACCCGGCGCCGATGGAGATGCTGGAAACAACGATTCAGTTTAAGCCACGCGATCAGTGGCGAGCTGGCATGACACCGGAAAAACTCATTGACGAACTCGATAGCGTGGTCAAGGTGCCGGGACTTGCCAACATCTGGGTGCCACCGATCCGCAACCGGATCGACATGCTGGCGACGGGTATCAAAAGCCCGGTTGGCGTCAAAGTGGCGGGCACCGACTTGAAGGCGATTGATGTTGTAACAGCGGAGATTGAGCGCGTGGTGAAATCAGTGCCGGGTGTGACCTCGGCGCTGGCTGAGCGGCTCACTGGGGGGCGCTATATCGACATTCGCATCAACCGCGACAACGCCGCACGCTTTGGTCTCAACATCATGGACGTGCAAAGCATCGTCTCGGCGGCTATCGGCGGCGACAACGTGGGTGAGACGGTCGAAGGCTTGCAGCGCTTCCCGATCAACGTGCGCTATCCGCGTGAAGTCCGTGATTCGCTGGAGAAGCTGCGCGCGCTGCCGATTCTCACTGAGCGTGGTGCGCGACTGCGGTTGTCGGATGTGGCGGACGTCGTCATCACCGATGGCCCGCCGATGCTCAAGTCCGAGAATGCGCGGCTGTCGGGCTGGGTGTACGTTGATATTCGTGGTCGCGATCTG
>JBDSYI010000451.1:0-4684 GCA_039925745.1 Casimicrobium sp.
GCGCGTCGCGCAACGTCGTCGGCGCTTGCACCACAAACGAAAATGGCAATCGGGCCAGTTGCCGCGCGTACCAGTTCAGGTCATCGATTTGACTGGTCATCAAGACACCGTCGTCGGTCGGCTGAAATACGCCGATGCTGTCAAAGAGCTCATTGCGTGCGGTGTTGAGATCAGTCTTTAACAGCACGACAGCGCAAATGGCGCGCGGCATCGTTGCCGCGCTCTTCGCCAGATACGCGACAGCGTCAAACGTCGCGGGCGCGGAAAAATGCAGATTCAGTTTGCTCACATCGACGACGCGATCGAGGCGAAATGAGCGTAACTCCTTGCGCAAATGGCAATGTCGGACCGCGTACCAGCGCCCGCCGCGCCATGCCAAGCCATAGGCATCAAAATCACGTTCGCTTTCGGCGAAACCTTCGCTTTTCGGCGACCGGTAGCGCAGATGCAGGCGCTGGCGCGCATGCGCGGCCATCGACATCGTAAGCAGGGTCGCGTTGTCGTTGCTGGTGTTTGCTGCTCGACTTAGGTCGAGCGAAATCGTTTCGCTGATCGCGCGCAGTTGCGCCTTCAACGGATCAGGCATCACGCGCTCCAGCTTGGCCTGTGCGCGCTCGACGGCAGGGGCCGCCTGCGCGAGTCCAAGCTGTCGCGCCGCGAGCAAACCGACGGATAACGCCAGTGCTTCATCGTCGGCAAACATCATCGGTGGCAACTTGAAGCCCGCCACCAGACTGTAGTGACCATGACGCCCGCGCTCGGCAGTCACCGGAATGCCTAGCTCATTGAGGCGAGTGATGTATCGACGCAACGTGCGGCAGTCTACTTCCACTCGCGCCGCCAGTTCGACGCCACTCATACGTCCATGTGTTTGCAGGAGTTCGAGCACTGTGAGCACGCGAGTGGTTGGTGAGTACATCCGGAAAATTTTATTCATAAATAGGGCCGATTACGCCCTATTTATTGCCTAAATTCTGCTCATCACGGCGTGTTCGCCGTCCCTGATTTGAAGGAATTTAGTCATGACGGAATACTCACACCTGTGGCTGTATTTTTTTATGGTGTTCGGCATCATCGTGTTGCCTGGAATGGACATGGCGTTTGTGCTCGCCAGCTCACTCGCGGGCGGCCGCAAGGCGGGGATGTTTGCGGTGGCGGGCATTGTGTTCGGCGGCATCTGTCATGTTGCTGCGGGCGCGTTGGGCGTCGGCTTGTTGTTCAAACTTGTGCCTGGTTCGATGAATGCGATGTTGATTGTGGGAGCGGGCTACATCGCGTGGATTGGGATTTCGCTGATGCGAGGGAAGGCTAGCGAGGCCAGCGACGCCGCGCCACCGTTGATTGCGCAACGTAGCGCGTGGGCGACGTTTCGTCAGGCTGCGTTCACCTGTCTGCTGAATCCGAAGGCGTACTTGTTCATGCTCGCCATCTTTCCGCAGTTTCTACGTGCCGAATACGGGACCGCGTGGCTTCAAGCGGTGGCGCTGAGCGCGATCACAGCCGTCACCCAAATTGCAGTGTACGGCGGTCTCGCGCTCGCTGCGGGCGGCGCACGCGGGTGGCTGCGGGATCGACCGACGGCGGGTTTGCTCATCGCCCGGGCCTCAGGCATGATGCTGCTGGCGGGTGCGGCGGTGGCAGCGGGCGGGGCGATTGCAGCGCGCTGATACGCTTTGCGCTTTCACGTCTTTCAATTGCGCAGGTTTGCTATGGCTAAATCGTTGTCGGTGGTTATGTTGGGTGCCAGCGGTGCCGTCGGCGGACATGTAGTTGCCACGCTGCTGTCGATGCCCGATTTGGAGCGCCTCACGTTGCTCGGACGGCGCGAGACGGCTCTGCCTGAAAGCGCCAGCAAGGACGCCGTCAGGCAACACGTCGTAACTATCGATTCCCCCGATACTTACGTCGAATTCGTTGCTGGGCATGACGCTGCGGTATGTACGCTGGGTGTCGGCCAGCCATCGCAGATGACGAAAGCAGAGTTCGTGCATATCGACAAAGACGTCGTAATCGCGTTCGCCACGATTTGCAAGCAGAACGGTGTGCGCCATTTCGAACTGCTCGGTGCAGTCGGCGCCGACCCGAAATCGCGGTCGTTTTATCTGCGCATTAAAGGTGAGCTGGAGGCAGCGCTGATCGCGCTTAATTTCGACCGACTTTCTTTGTTTCAACCGTCAATGATTTTGACGCCAGCTAATCGCTACGGCATTCAGCAGGCCCTCACGTTGGCGCTCTGGCCGATGTTGTCACCTGTGTTGGCCGGCCCGTTGCACAAATATCGCGGCGTGCCCGTCGAGACGCTGGGCGCGGCGATCGCGAAGCAGTTGACGACGCATGGCAGGGGCGTGCAGCGCTTGCGATGGGACGATTTTGAGAGACTCACGAGAGCCTCGTAGGCGGGCACGCCCGCCACCGAGTCCTCAACCAATGCAACGAGCGATATTAGAACGGGATATCGTCGTCGAAATCATCTAGTTTGGCTTTTTTCGGAGCGCCAGTTCCAGCGGCCGAACCGGAGCCCATGGGCTGCCCGGTCGAGCGAGGCGTCGAGCCGCCTTTGTCGTTGTCGTCGTACTGGGCATCGCTTCCGCCACTTGGGCGTCCGCCGAGCATCTGCATGCGGTCGCCGCGAATCTTGGTCAGCGTCTTTTCGACGCCTTCTTTATCCGTCCATTTGTCGTATTGAATACGCCCTTCGATGTAGACCGGTGCGCCTTTTTTCAGGTATTCGCCGCAGACTTCGGCGGTGCGGCCAATGAATTCAATGCGGTGCCAGTCGGTGCGTTCTTGCTTGGCGCCACTTTTGTCTTTCCATTGCTCAGTGGTAGCCACTGAAAATGAAGCCACAGCTTCGCCGCTGGGCAGGTAGCGCATTTCGGGGTCACGCCCGAGATTGCCAATCAGGGTGACACGGTTGATGGATGCCATCGTTTTCTCCTTCTATCGATCAAGTGGCAGGGTTGTTGAATAGACCGCCACGAACAGGGGCGCAGCCCTCGCCGCGCCTACGTAAGACCGATAGATTACCGCAAACTCGTTCTTATTGCGGTCCGGCACACGGAAAAGTCGAATTGCGCTACATTCATTTTCGAAATTCACGACTCAACTTTTGAGGGCTCCGCATGCACGAACTGACTGTCACCCCGACGCCCTTCGACTTTGGCGCGGTGCGCGCCGCGATGCAAAGCTACGTGGATCGCGACCTGCTTTCCGGCGTCTCCTGGGCGGTGCTTCAAGGGCGCAATCTGATTGATGTGAACGCCGTCGGTTGGGCAGATCGTGAAGCGAAAACAGCCCTCACGACAGACCATCTGTTCAGGGCGTTTTCCAACACCAAGTTGGTCACGACGTGCGCTGTGTTGCTGCTGTTCGAAGCTGGAAAGTTTCAGCTCGATGACCCGATTGAGCGATACCTTCCGCAGCTCGCGAATCGTCGCGTATTGAAGCCCGGTGCGACTTCGCTCAATGACACCGAACCCGCGAACACATCAATCACAATTCGTCATTTGCTGAGCCACAGCGCGGGTTTGAGCTATGGTCTCTTCGATCCGGGAACGCTGATTTTCGCCGCTTACAACGAGCGCAAAGTATTCGGTCCAATGCTCACACTCGCCGAAATGGTCGAGGCGCTGGCCGATCTGCCGTTGCTATTTCACCCCGGAACGTCATTTGAGTATTCAGTGGCGACCGACGTGCTGGCTCATCTCGTGGAAATTGTTAGCGGCGAGCGCTTTGATGCGTACATTAAGGCGCACATTTTCGACCGACTCGGTATGGTCGATACTTTTTTTGTCGTGCCAGCGGAGAAGCAACATCGATTGACGGCGTACTACCGCGGTGCCGACATGATGGACGACATGAAGCCTGGCCTGACACGAGTCGATAACTCGCCCTATCCCGGGGCTTATCTTCAGGCTGTGCCTAAATTGTCCGGTGGTGGCGGGTTGGTTACTTCGCTCGCCGATATGGTCGCGCTGACGCGTAGTCTGCTGCCCGGCGGCGAGACTTTGTTGAAGCCGGAAACGATCGCTCAGATGATGACCAATCAATTGGCCAACGGCGTCAATGTTCGCTTTGCCATGCAAGGGGAAATTCCCGGAAAAGGATTTGGTTTGGGTGGTTCAGTCACCCGAGAGCAGTCATCGATCGAACCGCAAAGCGCCACCGGTGAATTCCAGTGGGGCGGCATCGCGGGCACCCATTGGTGGATTTCTCCGCGCAACAATCTCGCGGCGGTCGTTATGACGCAGCGCGTGATGGCGTTCTGGCACCCGTTCTCCTCCGAGTTCAAGCGGTTGGTGTATCAGGCTGTTGGTGCGTAGGAAGTCTAAAGCGCGATAATTGCGGGTTGCCCTTCGCGGGCGTAGCTGGTTTTCTCTGTGTCGATATCGATGGATTTTTTGCGCGTACGCGGCGCACGTACGCACAACCTCAAAAATATCAACATTGATATTCCCAAACACAAGCTGGTGGTAATCACCGGTTTGTCGGGATCCGGCAAAAGCTCACTGGCATTTGACACGCTGTATGCCGAGGGGCAGCGCCGGTATGTGGAGTCGCTCTCGGCCTACGCGCGACAGTTTTTGCAGATGATGGACAAGCCGGACGTCGATCTGATCGAAGGCCTTGCACCGGCCATCGCCATTGAGCAAAAAGCGACCAGTCATAACCCGCGCTCAACCGT
>JBDSYI010000452.1:0-16459 GCA_039925745.1 Casimicrobium sp.
ACCCGCAACAAAGGTGTCTGCGCCCGCTGCTGCAATATCGGCGATGTTATCCGCCTTCACGCCACCATCGACCTCCAGCCAGATATCACGTCCCGATTGCATGATTCTCTGCTTCGCATCCTTCAGCTTTTGCAATGCAGCCGGGATGAATTTTTGCCCACCAAAACCGGGATTCACCGACATGATGAGAATGAGATCAACTTTGTCCATGACATGGTCGAGATACGAAAGCGGCGTTGCTGGATTGAACACCAGGCCCGCCTTGCAGCCGTTTTCCCGAATCAATCCGAGCGTGCGGTCGACATGATTTGACGCTTCCGGGTGAAAGCTGATGATCGAGGCTCCGGCTTTGGCGAAATCCGGCACGATGCGATCCACGGGCTTGACCATCAGGTGCACATCAATCGGCACGGCGGTGCCATCGGCCGTTTTCGCGTGCGGCCGCACCGCTTCGCAGACCATCGGGCCAATAGTGAGATTGGGAACGTAATGATTGTCCATGACGTCGAAGTGAATGAGATCAGCGCCTGCCGCGATGACGGCGCGAACTTCCTCGCCCAGCCGTGCGAAGTCGGCCGACAAAATGGAGGGGGCGATTTTGTAGCTTCGTGACGAACTAGAGTTGGGCGACAATGCAGACTCCGAATTGAACGACGAAATGAGCAAGAAAGGCTCTTTTAGCAAAATGCCAGTGAACCGCTACAGCATCAAGGTTGATCCGACACCATTTTACTTGGCCGATCAGAGCGATCCCGCCAACGACGTCTATACCTTCGCGTATCACATCAGCATCGTCAACGACGGCGAGGCCTCGGTGCAACTGATCTCACGGCACTGGATTATCACCGATGGTAACGACAAGGTGGAAGAGGTTCGCGGCGCGGGTGTGATCGGCAAACAGCCGACGATCGCACCGGGCGAATCGTTTGAATATACGAGTGGATCACAGTTCAAAACGCCGGTTGGCACGATGCACGGCAGCTATCAATTTGTGTCGGAGGATGGCGTGAAGTTTGATGCCCCGATTCCGCGATTCACGCTTTCAGCGAAGCGCGTTCTGCACTAACTGTTGTCTGTTTTATTCGATTTGTTCGCTTGGGTCGCAACCGTTTGCGCATCGGTTCGTGCTTTATCGTCGAATTCTTTTAACTTGCGATCACGCGCTGCGGTGCCTTTGACGACCCACCAGATTAGCCCGATAAACAGGCCACCCGCCACTGCCGCTTCGACCAAAAATATCCACATCCCGCTTTCGATCATGGCAACTGTTTTCCGCATCACTGCATCACTAGGTGCGTCGATTTTAGTTGCGCTCGCGATAACAGGCTGCGGTACAGTGCAGCCGCTGCCTGCGCCTCCCGCGAATTCCGTGCCTCCGCTGCCGGTTGTGGTCACCAAACCGCCGTCCGTTGCTGCCGTATTGCCGCCGGCGGTTGTGGCCGCACCGCCCACAGAACCCAAAGCGCGCTGGACACCTGCGCTCTTTGCGGATTTGCCGGGGTGGCGCGCTGATGACCTGCTCGATGTGCGAGCCGCGTTCACTGAGAATTGCAAGGGTCTGCGCAGCAAAGCGGAGTGGATCAGCGCTTGTTCCCTTTTTCCTTTTACGGGCACTGTGTCTGCGCAACGTAGATTTTTGGAAAGCGAATTTGTTCCGTATCAACTCACCCGCGCTGATGCGGAAGATCGCGGACTGATTACTGGATACTACGAGCCCTTGTTGAAGGGATCCCGAACCAAAACTGCGCGCTTCAACGTGCCTTTATTCGCCCGTCCAGATGATTTGCTGGTCGTCGATCTCGGCGAACTTCATCCAGAGTTGAAAGGCAAACGTGTGCGGGGTCGTCTGGTGGATTCGCCGCAAGGTAAACGCGTCGTTCCGTATTACGACCGCGCGCAAATTGAAGCTGATCCATCGCTTTTTAAGCCGCTCGTCTGGGTGGACGACGTGGTCGAAGCGTTCTTCCTGCAGATTCAGGGTTCGGGCCTAATTGAGCTGGCCGACACGACGCCACGGGCGCTAGCAAGCGCACCACGCATGCGCGTAGGCTATGCCGACCAGAACGGCTATCCGTTTCGAGGCATCGGGCGCATCCTTGCGGATCGTGGCGAAATGAAGCTGGAGGAAGTCAGCATGCAGGGCATCAAGGGCTGGATTGCGCGGAATCCGACCAAGGCCAAGGCGCTTTTGAACGAAAACGCGAGCTATATTTTCTTCCGGGAGATCGATGCTGCAGCGGCAGGACCAGTGGGCTCACTCGGGGTGCCGCTCACGGCAGAGCGCTCAATCGCGGTCGACACACGTTTCATACCGCTTGGCTCGCTCGTTTACCTCGCCACGAACTATCCGAATGCGTTGGTGCCGCTCAATCGCCTCATGTTTGCACAGGACACGGGCGGCGCGATTCGCGGCGTGGTGCGCGCTGACTTTTACTGGGGTACGGGACTGAAGGCGGGAGAGCAGGCCGGGCGCATGAAACAAAACGCGCAGATGTGGGTTTTGTGGCCTAAGGGCAGCGTTCCGCCGACCCTGTAGCAGCGGCTCCTACAATCGTAGCCATGAACACACCACGATTTTTGAATTTTCTCGCAGCGATGGACAGCATCGTCGAGCGCACATCGCATGAGCCAGCAGTGCTTGACGAAGGTGAATCAGCGCTTAAAGCTTTGATCGCTCACGACGACTGGCTTCCGCCGGAATTCGCGAAACCTGTCGCCGAGCGCTACCAAAGCTACGCGCTCTACATCGATCCAAAAGCGCGTTACAGCGTCAGCAGTTTCGTGTGGGCACCCGGTCAAGGCACGCCCGTGCACAACCATACGGTTTGGGGTCTCGTAGGCGTACTGCGCGGTGCCGAGCAGTGTGAAGAATATCCCGCGCCCGGCATGGGCTCGATGCAGGTGATGCACCAACATCGTCTGCCACGCGGCGACGTCGACCGCGTGTCACCAACGATTGGCGACTGGCACAAAGTTAGCAACGCCGTCGCGGGCGAAACCAGTGTCAGCATTCACGTTTACGGTGCCGATATTGGGCGCGTTCATCGCCAGTATTGGGACGAAGGGAAAAAGATGCCGCAACCGATGGTCTCAGGTTACGCCAATGCGACACCGTGGATCGGCGCACGATGACCGACGTTTTAGAAATCATTCGGACCGGCACGCACACCGCGCTCACACTCAACCGGCCCGATAAAGCCAACGCGCTTGCCGCGCCACTCGTCGCCGCGCTACAGGCCGCGATTGACGCAGCAAAAACCGACGGCACGACGTTGTTCACGATCCGTGGTAACGGTAGTAATTTCTGCGGTGGCTTTGATCTTTCGGCGATTGAGACTGAGACCGATGAAACGCTTATCCCGCGCCTTCTCGATCTTGAACGCATGTTGCAATCGATCTATTACGCGCCGTTTGCCACCATTGCGCTCATTCATGGCGGCGCTTATGGCGCGGGCTTCGATCTGGCAGCTGCTTGTGACTATCGTTTGGCTGCGCCGGGCACCCGGTTTCGCATGCCTGGCTGGCGCATGGGCCTCGCGCTCGGCACGCGGCGCACCGCGCAACGCGTCGGCGCAGAGCGGGCATTTGTGTTTTTGCGCGACGCGCTCGTGATCAATGCCGAGCTTGCATTGGCGCAGCAGTTCATCACCGAAATCGCCGACCCTGCAACCTGGTCGCGTCGGGTAGACGAGATCGCTGCAGCCAACGCCAAACTGCCCGATAAAGCCTATGCCCAGCTAAAACGACTGTTGCAAACGGATACTGCGGACGCCGACATGCGAGATTTGCATGCGTCCCTTTTGGCAACGCCGCTCAAGCCACGGATGCAGAAATACGTCGCGTCGCGTGGGTAATTCGTTGTTTTAAAGGCGATAACTCTGGTCGATATCGGCGAGCTGGGCAAGCGCGTCAATCGCGCTGCCTTTGCCGACGATCAGTACTTTAAATAACTCGCCCATTTCCGTGGGCGACAGCAGTTTTTGAATCGCGCCAAGGGTTTTGATTCGATCGGTATCGTTCGCAAATTTGGCGTTTTCTACCCGCGTGAGCAGGCCTGCTTGCAGTAAGAAGTGTGCTTGAGTGGCGTAGCAAATGACGCGAGTACCGGTATCCACAGCAGCCACCGCCATTGCTGTGAAATCCACATGGGCCGTGATGTCTTGCAAGCCTGCAAGCTTTAGTGGATCGAAGTGAACGCGATGCTGATAATGGCATGCCAGGGTCCCAGCACTTCGATCCGGGACGTAATATTCGCGCTGCGGGAAGCCGTAGTCAATGAAGCAGATTGCCCCATCGACGAGGCGTTCTGAGAGCGTTGCAACCAACGCTTCGGCTTCCAGATTAATCTCGCTCGTATAGCCCTCCACGGGCGGAATGCGTTGCTTCGCAGCATCAAGCAATGAGCCGCTGAGCAGAGGTCGCCACACCCACTCAAAGGCACCGACTGCGGTGCAAATGCGCGCTTGTTGATAGTGACCATTGAAAAAACGCACTATTTCACAGGGAACGGCGTCGAGCACTTCGTTGGCGAGCACCAGACCATGAATTTTCTCTGGCAACGCGTCGAGCCATTTAACCGTGTGGCCTTTCAAAACGGTCTGTTGCCGCTCGCGCAAATCAGCGCTGATATCGAGAATGCTGTACTGCTTCGTCGTCGATGAGTTCTGAAGAAAGTCACGCGCTAACTTGCCTGAACCCGCACCCAATTCAAGAACGGTTTCCGCGTCCATTGGCGCAAACACATCCGCTAGGGCAGCACCGAAGAATGACGACATCTCGGGCGCAGTCACGAAATCTCCGCTCGCTCCCAGCTTCGTCGCGCCAGCCGCGTAATACCCAAGCCCCGGCGCGTAGAGCGCGGCCCGCATAAAATCGGCGAATGAAATCGATGGTTGTTGCGATGAGTTGTTTGACTGCGGTGTGGATGCGATCAGCGCGCGAAGATGCGCTTGAACACGGGCGCTGTGCGCTTCAGCTTCGGGCGTCGGGGTTGGCAAGCCAACTTCGATTGGATCAGGCATATCGGTGGAGCATCCGGTCATGACAACCGCAGCAAAAAATCTGAATAGTCCAGTGGTTTTAGTGACCGGCGGCGGCAAGCGCGTGGGAGCGGCCATCGTGCAGCGCTTGCACCGTGAGGGCTGGCGCGTCGCGATTCATTATCGCGCATCGGCAGATGCGGCCCATGCGCTTGCAGCATCGCTGAACGACGCCCGCGCTGACAGCGCCATCACGTTAAAGGCTGATTTGCTGGATCTACAGACGTTGCCAAAGCTCGTTGAACAGGTCATCGCCAAATTCGGGCGACTTGATGCGCTGGTGAACAACGCCTCCACGTTTTATCCTACCGCTGTAGGTGAAGTGACTTTGGATGACTGGACACGGTTGATGGGTAGCAACTTGCAGGCGCCGCTGTTTCTGTCGCAAGCCGCCGCGCCGCATCTGAAGCGCACGCACGGCTCGATTGTGAACATCACCGATATTCATGCCGAGCGGCCGATGGCGGGCTATGTGGTCTACAACATTGCGAAGGCTGGGCTCCGAGGATTAACCGCAGCGCTGGCGGGCGATCTCGCGCCGGAAGTCCGCGTCAACGCAGTCGCGCCTGGCCCGATTGAATGGCCCGATGATGGTCAGATTTCTGAGGTGGAAAAATCTCGAATTCTTGAGCATGTGCCGCTCAAACGCGAAGGCGGCGTGGCGCAAATTGCCGAAGCTGTGAAATATCTAGTCTGCGACGCTGATTTTGTGACGGGGCAAACGATCAACGTAGACGGCGGCCGTAGCATAGCCATCTAGCGCTGCCCTTAAGCCGCCATGCGATTAGCCCTGTGTCACGTAATCCGCGCTGACCGGTCGCCACATGTGCAGCTTGTCGAGATAGGCGCCGGGTGTTTTGATGGCGCGAATTTCGCGACCGAATGTCTGAAATCCAACCTTTGAGTACAGGCGAACGGCCGGTAAATTGTCCGCGGTGACGGTGAGATTAATGATCTCAATTCCGTTTAGGCGACGTGCTTCTGACAGGGCTTCGTCGAGCAGTTTGCGCCCCACGCCCCCGCTCGCATGATCCTTCATGACGTACATCGCGGTGAGCGTCACTTTATGTCGTTCTCTCGTACGTTGATACGCTTCAAGCCGAGCCGTGCCGATCAACGAATCCCCAGCATCGAACGCGCCGAGCGTGACGGTGGTTGGATCCTGCAGGCGACGAGTCCACCATTCCACGAGCTTGGTCGCGCGCTCTTCAAACGTCGAAGTGAACGCGGTGTCGTGCTCACTGTAGCCGCGCAGCATTAGCGCGCGGTAGGAACCACTGTCGGTTTGCGTGAGTTTTCTAACGGAGATGCCTGCTTCCATGGCACTAGCTTAATACAAACATCACCGTCGACGCACGTCTTATTCTCCTGTCATTGGTGATGGATGTGCTGCCTGGGCCGCCAGTTGCTGGGCTTTCTCGATTTCCCGATCACGCGCGCCTCGTCCTTCACGTGCCAACAATGTGTACGCAGTCGGCACGACGAACAAGGTCAGCAAGGTTCCTAGCATGAGCCCGCCGACGATGACCCAGCCGATCACCTGACGGCTCTCAGCACCGGCACCGACGGCGCGTGCCAGCGGAATCGCGCCGAGCACCATGGCTCCCGTCGTCATCAAAATTGGGCGCAGTCGCAACACGCAGGCTTCGACCACGGCGTCATGAATGCTGAGGCCTTGATCACGAAGTTGATTGGTGAATTCCACGATCAAAATGCCGTGCTTGGTGATTAAACCGACGAGCGTGATGAGTCCAATCTGGCTGTAAATATTCAGCGTGTTGCCGGTAAGTTGCAACGCCAGCAGCGCCCCCGCCATCGATAAAGGCACCGTAAGCATGATCACAAACGGATCAATAAAACTTTCAAACTGCGCGGCGAGCACGAGATAGATGAATCCGATCGCCAACAAAAATACAAAGTAAATATCGCTCGACGAATCGCGGAATTCGCGCGACTGACCCGACAAATCGGTCTGCACGTTGCCTGGTAAAACGCGCTTGGCAGCTTCATCCATGTATTTGAGCGCGTCGCCCTGCGTGTATCCGGGCGCGAGGTTTGCGTTGACTGTGGCCGCACGAACCCGCTGGAAGTGGGCGATACCGCGCGGGCTCACGCCTTCGCGCACGGTAACGAGGTTGGACAACTGCACCATGTCGCCGGTTCGGTTGCGCACGTAAATTTCGCTAATGCGTTCCGGTGTGTCGCGGCCATCGCGCGCTACCTGAACGATGACGTCGTATTGTTCGCCATCCTTTTTAAACCGTGTTACCAGACGACCGCCCAACGAACTCTCCAGCGTGCGGCCGACAACGTCAACGTTGGCTCCCACGTCGAGCACCTTGTCGCGGTTAACACGAACGCGAAGCTCTGGTGTGTTCATGCGTAAATCGGTATCGATGTTGATGAAGCCGGGATTCTTTTGCATTTCAGCCTGCATGCGCTGCACGAATCCCTGCATCTGGTCGTAAGGAACGGCCGCGAGAATCACGAACTCAACAGGCTTCGCGCGCGGACTTTGTCCCAGCGAGCCAGGTTGCGACGGAAACGCCTGTACTCCGGCGAGGCTTTGAAATTTGGGAATTAATTCTTTGGCCACGTCTGCTTGCGACCGCGTGCGCTCGTTCCAGTCTTTCAGTCGCAATAGCGCTGTGCCGTCAGACCCGTTCGGGAAGCCACCGTTGCCACCATAAACATTGGTTTCGGGCAGTGTTTTATAGATGTTTTCAATTTGCTGGATGTACTTGATCAGATAGTCAGAGGTGGAGCCTTCGGGCGCCGAGACGAAGCCGAAAATGACACCGCGATCCTCAAGCGGCGTCAGCTCAGTCTTGGTCATTTTGAACATCACAGCGGCCGCGCCCGCGACGATCAGCATAATCATCACAATGATCAGACGGTTATTGAGGGCCGCGATGAGCAACCGCTTGTAGCCTCTGGTAAATGAATTGAAGCCGCGCTCAATCCAGTTGTAGACGGTCGAGTGCTTGGTCTCGTGTTTGAGCAGCAGCGAGCACATCATCGGCGACAACGTCAGCGCGACAAAGCCCGACACCACGACTGCGCCTGCCAGCGCCAGCGCAAACTCGATAAAAAGTCGTCCGGTACGCCCTGTGGCGAACGAGAGCGGTGCAAACACGGCCGCCAGCGACATCGTCATCGCGACCACCGCGAACCCGATTTCGCGCGTGCCGACGATAGCCGCCTGCAGGCGCCCCATGCCGTCTTCGATGTGTCGATGGATGTTTTCGAGCACCACGATCGCATCGTCCACCACTAAGCCGACCGCTAGCACCATCGCGAGCAAAGTCAGTGTGTTGATGGTGAACCCAAATGCGTACATAACGAAGAACGCACCCGTCAGCGCGACCGGAATCGTCATCAACGGAATGAGCGTGGCGCGGAAGCTGCGCAGGAAGAAAAAGATCACGAGGGCCACCAGAATGACGGCCTCGCCAATGGTCGTGAATACGGCTTTGATCGACTGCTCAATGAACACCGAGCTGTCGTAATTCAGCTCGATCTTCATGCCCTTCGGCAACGTTTCTTCAATTTTTGGCAGCTCGGCACGCGCCGCTTTCGAAAGCTCCAGTGGATTGCCTGTGGATTGACGAATGATGCCGAAGCCAACCGCTGTTTTCCCCATGAAGCGCTGGAAGCCACGCTCTTCAGCGGCGGCGACTTCAACTTTAGCGACATCGCGAATGCGAATCGGATAGCCGCCCGATTGCGAAATCTGGATCGCACCGAATTCCTCAGGCGTTTGCAAATCGGTCTGCGTCAGCACGTTGAATTCGCGCAGGCGACTCTCGATACGCCCCGCCGGAATTTCCAGATTTTGCGCACGCAAGGCATTTTCGACATCGAGCGGCGTGAGGCGGAACGCAGCCAGCTTCGCTGGTTCGATATAGATGCGCATGGACGTTTTGCGTTCACCGAAAATACGCAAATCCGCAGCACCCGGAAGCACCAGTAAACGCGGTTTGATGACGCGATTGACTGCGTCGGACAATTGCAGCGCATTGTGCGTTTCTGAGGTCAGCGCGAACCACATCACGGGCGACGAATCGGCTTCCACTTTCGCGATCACGGGTTCATCAGCGGCTTCTGGCAAACGCGCTCGCACCCGGGCTACCTTGTCGCGCACTTCCGCAGCGCCGACGTCCGGATCTTTGCTGATTTTGAAGGTGACCGTGATGTCACTGCGCTCCGAGCGCGAGTTTGACGTGATCAGACTCACGCCCTCGATGCCGGACAACGAATCTTCCAGCGTCTTGGTGATCTGCGACTCGATCACTTCCGGCGACGCACCTTTGTAGCCGGTGCTGACGCTGACAATCGGCTCGTCAATCTTCGGATATTCACGAATCGACAACCGCTGATAGCCAATGAGCCCAAGCAACACCACCACCAACGAGAGCACCGTGGCGAGCACGGGGCGTTTGATGCAGAGGTCAAAGAAATTCATACGTCTGCTCCCTGTGCCGGCATTGTTTTTGCCAACAACTTTTACAACAAACCCTTTCCACACAGGGGCTAAAGGGCAATAATTACTAAAGTCGACTATTAACTAACACTGCGGTCAGCCCCAATAGAGCGGCACTTCCATAAAAAAGTTGTCAGCTTTTTTCGTTGCTGACGGGCGCTGCGCCTGACGCCCCCTGTTTCGTTGCCGCTGGCACCGCGCCACCACTGGCCGGGCGAACTGCAGCACCGTCACGCAAGCGCTGCCACCCCGCGATGACAATAGTGTCGCTGGCGGCAATGCCGCCGAGAATTTCTGCTTTGCCGTCGCGCCGCTGCCCGACTTCAACCTTGGTGCGCAGCGCCCGACCATCAACCACGCGATACATGATTTGATCCTCGCCCTGCATCGCCACAGCCTGTTCCGGCACCACCACCGCGTCGCCCGTGTCGGACAGCGTCAGACGTACGCGAGCGAACATGCCCGGCTTGAGCAAACCGCCTTTATTCGGCATCTGCGCACGCAGCACCACTGCGCGTCCAGCCGTATCAAGCTGCGGATTCACCGCGTAAACATTGCCACTAAAAGGTTGCCCTGGCAGCGCGTCGAGCGTCACTGCAAGCAATTGCCCGACGCGCACTTTTGATTGAAACACCTCAGGAATTTTAAAGTCCACTTTAATCGGATCGGTCTTCTCCAGATTGACAATATCCTGACCGTCTTTCACATAGTCGCCGAGACTCGCGGTGCGTAAACCCACGGTGCCAGCGAACGGTGCTTTGATGACCAATTTGGTGAGTTTTGCCTCGGACAACGACACCGTTGCATCGGCCACACGCATCGCGTTTTCGGCCTCGTCTTTGGCTTGTCCCGAGATGAAATTTCGCTCTTTCAATTCAACCGCACGATCAAATTTGGCCTTCGCCAATTTCTGATTGGCTTTCGATTGTTCGAGCTCGGCGCGGGCGACTGAATCATCGAGTTGGACGAGCATTTGGCCCATCCGCACGGGTTGCCCTTCCTTGAAATTCAGGGCAACAATGCGGCCTGACTGTTCGGCGCGAACGATCACCGATTCGTCGGAGCGCAAGCTGCCCACCGCCGTTACCGTTTTTGGCCAATTAAGTTTTTCTGGCTTACCCAGTTCGACGGGTGTGCCCGCGCCCGCAGGGGCGCCCGCGCCAGTCGCGCCCTTGCTCGCTGCGCCAACCGCAGCAGGTGGCGTTGGGACAGCGCCATTATCGATTTTTGCGGGAGCCGAGGTCGCCGTCGTTGCGGGGGACACGGCAGGCGCGCTCGGCGTCTGCTGAGCGCTGCCCGTAACAGGCGCAGCCGGCTTGCCGAAACCGAACAAAAACATCGCCCCCGCACCCAACACAGCGCCCAGCACGGCGACCACAATGCCGTAGATTGTTTTCTTCATGAATCCTGACCACATCCGGTTTTTTATTGATTATGCCCTTGTACGATGACCTGTTGCAACGCAGCATTCCATATCATGTGCGGTTGTTGTCACTCGATAAATCATGCGCATCATGTTTGCTATCTCCTCGCTCGAACACGTTCGGGCTTCGACCCTGTTGGCCACGTTAAGTGTTGCCGTCTGTTGCGCGTTTGTACCGTTCGCCAATGCGCAAACGGGCTACCCCAGCAAGCCAATCCGGCTGATTGTCCCGTTCCCTGCGGGCGGCTCGGTCGATGTCACGTCGCGCGCACTCGCCCAAAAACTCTCGGAGCAATTGGGCCAACAAGTCATTGTCGACAACCGCCCCGGTGCCGGCGGCAATATTGGTATGGATGCCGTCGCGAAATCAAGCGCAGACGGATACACGCTGGGCATGGGCGCACTGTCGACCCATGCGGTCAACCCCTCGCTCTACGCCAAAATGCCCTATGACGCGGTGAAAGATTTTGTCCCGATTTCGCTTGTCGTGGTGACGCCGAATGTCCTTGTGACCAACCCGGTGGCGTTGCCCGCCAATGACGTTGCAGGCATCGTCGCGTACGCCAAAGTGAGCGGGGGTAAAGTTAATTGCGCCAGCGGCAGCAACGGCAGCGCGGGGCACCTCGCCTGCGAATTGTTCAAATTGCAAACCGGCGCGCCGATCACCCATGTGCCGTACAAAGGCGGCGGCCCGGCGATGACCGATTTACTTGGGGGGCAAGTGCAAATGATGTTCGACAACCTGGCCTCCAGCGCACCGCAGATTAAGGCTGGAAAGCTAAAAGCCTTCGCTGTCACAACGCCGAAGCGCAGCGCACTCGCGCCCGATTTGCCGACGATGGCCGAAGTTGGCATCAAGGACTTCGACGTATTCACCTGGTGGGGCCTGTTCGCGCCCGCCGGAACACCGCCGGAGGTCGTAAAGCGACTCTCGGTCGAAACTGCAAAAGCGCTCGCCGCCCCCGATTTGCGGGAAAAATGGCTAGCCAGCGGTGCCGAGCCTTCGGCCACCACGCCTGAAGAATTCCGGACTTTTATTAGCAAGGAACTGACCAAATACGCGAGAATCGTTAAAGAAAGCGGCGCAAAGATCGATTGACTGCCGTAATCGAGCTTCCCCAAAGCGCCTTTAACGCCGCTACGAGGCCCTGTCGACGCGCCTGCGCCAAACCCATCGCAACATGAGAGCGCCTTTACAACGCATCACCGCGCTCGGGGCCCATTTATTGCTGCTTCGGCCCACAGAGCGCTATCGTGGCGACTGGAACAGCTTACAATTCATGTGCAAAATGAAGAATTTGACCGACAGCCTTGTTTTTATTCGACTTTTCCTGGCGAGCGCGTTGGCGTTTGGGGCTGTTTTCGCTCCAACAACGGCATTTTCGCAAGGTCCGAACCTTCTTTCGTCCGCCGCGTTGATTCTTGACGCCCGTTCCGGCGAACCGATTTACGCCAAAAACGCAAATACCGTCACCCCGATCGCGAGCATCACCAAACTCATGACGGCAATGGTTGTGCTCGACGCGCAGCAAAACATGGACGAGCGCCTGTCCGTTGATCTGAACGATCTTGATTATTTGAAAGCGACCCGCTCACGGCTGTCGATTGGCAGTGAATTGTCACGCCGCGAAATGCTGCAACTCGCCCTCATGTCTTCGGAAAATCGCGCTGCCAGCACGCTCGGCCGCCATTTCCCCGGTGGTCTCGCAGCAGCCGTCGCCGCGATGAACGCCAAAGCGAAGGCGATTGGCATGGTAAACACACACTATGTCGACACCTCCGGGCTGTCGCCTCAAAACGTCTCGACGGCACGTGATCTGGCAGTGCTTGTGCAAACAGCGCAACGCTATCCGCTAATTCGCCAGTACAGCACGCAACCGGATCAGTACGTTCAAGTGCCATCAACCGGCCAGACGTTGCACTATAACAATTCCAACGCGCTCGTGAAATCTGACGGGTGGAACATCACATTACAGAAAACTGGCTTCATCAATGAAGCCGGCCGATGCGTGGTGATGCTCGCGCAAATCGCGCAACGTCCTGTTGTGCTTATTCTTCTTGATTCAGTCGGCAAATTCTCGCGGTTGGGCGATGCCAATCGCGTCAAAACCTGGATGGAAACCGGCGAAGTGCTGGCGATTCCAAAGCCAAAAGCCTTCGTGCGCAAGGCCGTTAAGGGCAAGCGCGGCAAGGCCGTTATCGTAAAGAAACGTCGTCGCTAAACTGGCAAAGCGCTGCGCCTACGTCGCTCGCCGTGAAGTCTCCAGCAACTCTTTCGCCAGCTTTTCGGTAGCCGCTCCTACTTCGTGCCCTGACAGCATGCGCGCAATTTCAGCGGGGCGCTCTTTCTTGTTGAGCGCATTGACATGAGTCGTCGGGCTCTGCGCGTTGTCGCGTGACACCGTGAAGTGATGATCGGCATGCGCTGCGACTTGCGGCATATGCGTCACACACAATACCTGACGCTGCGTAGCTAGCGTTTGCAGTTTGCGCCCGACTTGCGCGGCAACTCGCCCGCCTACCCCCACATCCACCTCGTCAAATACCAGCGTCGGAACGGCAGCTGCGTCACCGCAGACCACCAGGATTGCCAGCGATAAACGCGCCAGCTCACCGCCGGATGCCACCTTGGCGAGCGGCGCAAACGGCAAGCTGGCATGTGATCGGAACGTAAATTCAACCGACTCGGCGCCGGTGGATTCAACTTGTGCACACGGCGCAAGCGTGACGGAAAATGCAGCGTTTGGCAGCGCAAGATCGGGCAGTTCCGCACTGGCAGCTGTTGCCAGCCTCTTGGCTGCCGTGCCGCGGCGCGCCGAAAGCTTCGTCGCCGCAGCTATCAGCGCTGCTTCAGCGGTTACGCATTCCCGCTCCAGCGCAGCAATGTCCTGCGCCGCTGCAAGCGCCGTTAGTTTTTCTTCCAGAGTCTGCCAATGCGCCGCCAATTCCTCAGGCCGCACGCGGAGCTTGCGGGCGAGACTGAAGAGCGTCGATAGCCGGGTTTCTGCCTGCTGCAAACGTTCAGGATCGAGGTTTAATTTACCCGCATAATGGCGCAGAGATTGCGCCGCTTCATCGAGCTGCACGCCTGCCGATTCAATCAACAGCCGCGCTTCGGAAAGTGCAGGATCGATGCGCTCAGCACCCGCTAACGCGTTCGTCAAGGACGCTAACGATTCCGCGACGCCATCGTCATCTGCAATCGCTGCACGGGTCGATTCGACGGTCTGCAACAACTCTTTGCTGTGACTTAAACGCGACTGCTCCTGAGTGAGTTTGGCCCACTCTTCCGCGCTGAGTCTGGTTGCCCGCAACTCATGCAAATCAGCTTCAAGTGCGCTGCGTTCACGGGCATTCGTTTCCGCTGCCGCGCGTGCGTGCGCCAGCGCTTCTCGGGATTGCGAGGCATGGCGAAATGCCACGTGCACAGCCAATACGTCAGCCTAGGCTCCGGCATAGCGATCAAGCAACGCACGCTGCGTTGCAGCACGCAACAACGCCTGATGCTCGTGCTGTGCATGCAGCTCAAGCAGGGTCGCACCCAATTCACGCATCTCGGTGACCGACACGGGACGTCCGTTGATCTGCGCGCGACTCTTGCCCGCTGCGTCGATCACGCGGCGCAACACCACATGATCGGCGTCGGTCTCGGACTGCGCAGATAACCAGGCACGCGCCTCGGCATTAGTGGACAAGTCGAATTCAGCAGTGATGTCCGCCTGTTTTTGACCCACACGAACGTTTGCGCTCTCGGCCCGGGCGCCGAGCGCCAGTCCCAGCGCATCCAGCACGATGGATTTACCCGCGCCCGTTTCGCCAGTGAGGGCGATCATCCCCGATTCGAACTCGATGTCGAGACGGTCGATGAGGACAAAGTTGCGGATGGAAAGCTGCTTGAGCATGTCGGTAAAGCCCGCCTATCGCTTGCCGGAGGCTAGACCCTCAGGCGTCTCCGTCCAGCCCAGTTTTTCGCGCAGCGTATGGTAGTAGTCGTAGTCGAGTGGATGCCAGAGCCGCACGGTCGCGTCAGCACGCTTGAGCACGATGGAATCGCCCTCATTGAGCGGAATCTCATGATGCCCGTCGATGCTCGCCAGCGCCTCGCGTGCACGCGCAACGGTGATGCGAATCACCGAGTCGTCGGCAACCACAATCGGGCGATTGGTCAATGCATGCGGTGCAATCGGAACAATGGTAAACGCGTTCACAAACGGGGCCATGATCGGGCCGCCTGCCGAGAGCGCATAGGCCGTCGAACCGGTCGGTGTTGCCACGATTACGCCGTCCGCGCGAAACCCGTAGGCGAAGCGGTCGTTTAACGATATTTCGAGATCCACCAGCGAGGTCGCGCCGCCGCGATTCACCACCACATCATTCACAGCGAGATATTCCGGCGAACCCGCGACTGAGCAGGTGGCGCTCAGCAATACCCGACGCTCCTCGCGATATTCACCTGCCAACAGGCGCGGCAACGTGTCCGGCAAGCTCGCCAGAGATAAATCCGTCAAAAACCCCAGTCGTCCCTGATTCACGCCAATAATCGGCACCCCATGCGCTGCCACCTGACGCGCAATCGAAATGAACGTACCGTCGCCACCGAACACGACAACGAGGCCGCAGTCGGCGCCAATTTCTTGCATCGACTGCGTTGGCGCGGCTGACGTTGCCGTTTGATCCAGGTCGGCTGCGCCGCCTTCCTCAAGCACTGGCCTATAGCCCAGGGCTCGGAGTTGACCGATCAGCTCGACTACCGTGGCGCTCAGGTCGCGCGTGGTGTCGCGAATGCCGTCGCGCTGAGACGGGCGGACGGCGATGGCAATGGGGCAGGGGGGAAGCGCGGAGGGCATGTACCGATTTAATCACACAGGATTTACACCGTCGCCACTGCCCACGTCTTTACAATGGTTTGCATGCTTGACTCCCGATCTCGAATTCTGCTGAAAGCGCTGGTTGAGCGCTATATTGCCGATGGCGAGCCGGTAGGATCGCGAACGCTGTCCAAGCAAAGTGGGCTGGAGCTTTCGCCCGCGACCATTCGCAACGTGATGGCGGATCTGGAAGAGTTGGGTTTCATCACCAGCCCACACACCTCCGCGGGTCGCATACCTACGCCGCGCGGCTATCGTTTTTTTGTTGACACGCTGCTGATAACGCAGCCCATGCAGCAGCTCGCGATGAAAGATGCCGATTCGCAAATTCATGGACAACAACCGCAAGAATTGATCAGCGCTGCGGCACGCATGCTGTCCGATTTGTCGTCGTTCGCGGGCGTGGTCGCCGCGCCGCATAAAACCCCGGCATTTCGCCATGTCGAATTTGTGCGTCTGAACGAGCGGCGGGTGCTGATGGTGCTGGTGGCCCCCGATGGTGACGTTCAAAATCGCATCCTCAACGCAGACCGTAATTACTCACCTTCGCAATTGGTCGAAGCGGGCAATTTCTTCAACGAACACTTCGCTGGACTTCCGCTCGATCAGGTGCGAGGGCGTTTGACCGAAGATTTGAAGCGTTTGC
>JBDSYI010000453.1:0-5629 GCA_039925745.1 Casimicrobium sp.
AAATCGACTGGCTAGTGCCGCATCAGGCCAACGTGCGCATTATCGACGCCACCGGCAAACGGCTGGGCGTTGCGCCCGAAAAAACGATTGTGACCGTGCAAGGGCAGGGCAATACCTCCGCTGCGTCTATTCCGTTGGCGTTGGACACCGCAGTGCGCGATGGCCGCATTAGGCCGGGCGACATCGTGCAAACAGTGGGCGTTGGTGGCGGCTTTACGTGGGGTAGCGCGCTGATTCGGTGGTGAGTTCGATGCCACCGCACGCTGAACTTGTGTGCTCCGCACGGACGACATTGAGCTTATGGCTTTTCAACGAAAGCACCGTTCCACAGGGGCTATACGCGAAAAAAATCATAAGTTGACTATTCAACAAATGAAGCAATGGCCCCTATGCAACGGGGCTTTGAAGAGAAAGCTGATATGAAACTAGCGTTCGTTTTTCCCGGTCAAGGCTCTCAATCAGTGGCAATGATGGCGGGCTATTCAGGCTTAGCCCAGATTGACGAAACCCTTGCTGCGGCTGACGTGGCGCTCTGTTCACCGCTCGCGGCGTTAATCGCCAACGGCCCAGCGGAAGAACTAAACATCACGACCAACACCCAGCCCGCAATGCTCGCCGCTGACGTCGCCGTGTGGAATGCCTGGCTCGCCGCTGGCGGCCCGAAACCTTCGCTCGTGGCAGGGCATAGCTTGGGCGAATACGCCGCGCTCGTTGCCTCTGAATCGCTTGATTTCGCGTCTGCCATGAAACTGGTCAAAGCCCGTTCGCAGGCGATGCAGGACGCGGTTCCTGCAGGCATCGGCGGAATGGCAGCTGTGCTGGGCATCGAGCCTGGTGCCCTGGCCGAAGTGTGCGAGAAAGCCAGTCAGGGCGAGGTCGTTTCCTGCTGCAATCTGAACGCGCCGGGACAGATCGTCATCGGAGGTCACAAAACGGCCGTCGAACGCGCCATCGTGCTCGCGAAAGAGGCGGGCGCAAAGCGCGCGCTGATGTTGCCGATGAGCGTGCCGAGTCACTGTGAACTCATGCGCCCCGCCGCGGAAGCCATGGCCATTGCCTTAAATCGCGCTAATTTCCAACCCCCGAAAATCGCCGTGCTGCACAACGCAACAGTCGACGTTGCGGGCGACGCCGCAGGCATTCGTTTAGTGCTCGCCGAACAATTGTTCAAACCTGTGCGCTGGATCGAAACTATCGAAAAATTCGCCATGCAAGGGGTCACTCATATCGTCGAATGCGGCCCTGGAAAAGTTCTGGCGGGTATGGTCAAACGCATTGCGCCAGACGTGAAGTGTTTGACGCTTTCGGATAAGGCTGCCTTCGAAGCGGCGCTCACTGAACTGAAATAGCCGAACGGCATGCAGGACTTCCATTCGGCGATCAACGCAGACTTCGGCAGCGTGGCCGAACTAGTTCATCTGCACGCGTTAGCTGCGCCGAATCGCCCGGCACTCACGGAGAGCAATTCAGCGCGCACGTTGACCTACGGCGAGCTCGATATGCTCATGGATCGCGTCGCGGCGAGCCTGCAACGTGACGGCGTGAAAGCGCGCGAATCCATCGCGATTTGCGCGACGCCATCGGTGAATTATGCAGCGGTTTTTCTCGGCGCATTGCGTGCAGGTGTGGCGGTCGCACCGCTCGCACCGGGTTCAACGCCTGCAAGTCTTGCGCGCATGATTGACGATGCCGGCGCGCGCATTTTGTTTACCGACGGCAGCGCAGCAGACGTCGTCGGCCCCGCCCACGATGGCGCAATCCCTCGTGTTGCGCTCGACAATTCTGACAGCGCCCAAAGTTTTGATGCGTGGCTAGAGCCCGTTGCCGCATGTCCAAAAGCGATGGAACCAGAGCCTGCCTGGCCGTTCAACATCATTTATTCGTCCGGTACCACGGGCGAACCCAAAGGCATCGTGCAAGCCTTCTCGATGCGCTGGTCGCACGTGCGTCGCGCGGCGAATTATCGATATGGTTCAGATTCAGTCACGCTGTTGTCAACGCCTCTTTATTCCAACACCACACTCGTGGTTTTCTTTCCAACGATTGCGTTTGGCGGACACGTCGTTCTGATGCCGAAATTTGACGCAGCAGGCTATTTGCAGCTTGCTGAAAAGCATCGCGTCACGCATACGATGTTGGTGCCGGTGCAGTATCAGCGGCTTATGGCGCATCCGTCGTTCGACGCCCATGACCTGTCTTCGTTTGCCTTCAAATTCAGCACCAGCGCGCCATTCGGCGCAACGCTCAAGGCCGACGTGTTGAAGCGCTGGCCGGGCGGCCTGATCGAGTTCTACGGTATGACCGAAGGTGGCGGTACGGTGATCCTAGAAGCACATTTATACCCAGACAAACTGCACACGGTGGGTCGACCCGCCGAGGGAAGCGACATTCGATTGATCGATGATGTGGGCAATGAAATTTCGCGAGGCGACATCGCCGCGAGCGGCGAAGTTGTCGGCCATTCCGGCGGCATGATGACTGGCTATCACGGCCAGCCCGAGAAGACGCGCGAGGCCGAATGGTTCGACGCCAGCGGAAAGCGCTTTATCCGCACGGGCGACGTAGGTCGTTTTGATGCGGACGGCTTCCTCACGCTGTTTGATCGCAAAAAAGACATGATCATCAGCGGCGGATACAACGTTTATCCGAGTGATCTGGAAGCGGTGTTACGCGGGCACCCGGCGGTTGCCGATGTCGCTGTGGTCGGCATGCCTTCGGAGCGCTGGGGCGAGACGCCGGTCGCGTACGTTGTGCGCCACGTCGGCGACGACAGCACAGCCGAAGCCTTGCTGCAATGGACGAACGCACAGCTCGGGAAAACGCAAAGACTGGCGAGCTTGACCTTCATCGACGAACTACCCCGCAGCGCGATTGGCAAAGTGCTGAAGCGGGAATTGCGCGAGCAGTATCGCCTTCGTACTGACGTCCACAGCTAGCCAAGCGACGGATCAAGGCCGCCGCTGACGGTGGCATACGGATTTTCCTTGAGCTTCTGCTCGTTGACCGCGGCGCCGATTCCCAACTGACTTGGCAGCAAGTAGCGACCCGCTTCGAACAGCGGCGCGACGCCATCCACGGCAGTCGTGAAAAATTCGCTTTCTCCGACCTGTAATTCCAGAAAATCACAGCCGATTCCGGCAGCGCACACCTGCAAACTGCCGAAATTGCAGATCGGTCCTGTCGGATTGTGCGGCGCTGTTTGCACGCCGTGTTTTTCGGCAAGCTCAGCAATACGAAGCATCGGGCCGATACCGCCACAATATTTCACGTCCGGCATGATGGTGTCGTACAGTCCGCGCTCAATGAATGGTCGAAAGCCTTCCACTTCGGCTTGCATCTCAGCGCCTGCGAGTCGCACGTCATGCGCGTTTGCGTAGTCACGGATGGCGCGAATGTCTGAGTGCCATGGCGTCTGCTCGCTGATTGGGCATTCCAGCCAATGCAGCTTCACATCGCGTAGTTGATCAAGCACATAGCGAGACGTTTTTGGCGTCAGTCGCCAATGACAATCGACCATCGCTTTGACGCCAAAACCCACCGCCTCGCGCACGGCACGAATTCGCGCCAGCGCGGCCGCAATGAGCGGTGCGCCGATAGCGCTCTCGGCATTGATGGGCAACACACCGTCGAACGGCGCGAGCTTGATCGCGCCAAATCCGTTGGCAACTGTCTGCTTCGCGCTGTTGGCGAAGCCTTCCGGCGTGCGTGGTTGTGTGGCGCGATTAATGTTGGCGTAGACCTCCACGCTGGTTCTTTGCTCGGCACCGAACAGCTGCCATACGGGAACGCCGTCGCGCTGCGCCAGCAAGTCTAGCAATGCTTGCTCAGCGGCGCTGCGCACGGAATGTTCGACCATGCCGCCCGGTGAGTGCAGATACAAGCGGCACGCTGCGTCGGCATTGGCGACTGAGTCGATGTGACGGTCGCTCAGTTCAGTGGCAAATCGCGCACAGTATTCGCGCTGCATGGTTTCCCAGCCATTCAACGAGCATTCGCCCCAGCCGACTAGCCCAGTATCAGCCTCAATGCGAACGAACGACCAATTGGTTTTTTCGCTGACGTGCAAAACGTGAAATGTGACGGCTCGAATTTTCATACTGCCAGCATAATGGCAACAACGTCAACATCTACATCAGGAAGCAATAAATGAAACACTGGATCGTGGCAGCGGCGACCACACTTTTCGCGGTGATGGCAAGCGCGCAGCCTTTCCCGTCGAAACCCGTAAAAATCATCGTTCCAAGCACGCCGGGTGACGGCTCCGACATTCTGGCCCGCTCAATCGGGCAAAAGCTCACCGAACGCTGGGGGCAGCCCGTAATCGTTGAAAATCGTCCGGGTGCAGGCGGCGTCGTCGGCACCGAAGCAGCTGCCAAGTCGCCGGCCGACGGCTACACGGTCATCATGGGCAATGCGGGATCGCATGCGATCAATCAGGCGCTGTATCCAAAACTTTCGTACGATGTGGTGCGAGATTTCGCACCCATCACGCTCGTCGCGTCGGCACCTAACGTGTTCGTCGTTAACCCGTCCGTCCCCGCTAAAACAGTGGCTGAATTCATCGCTCTGGCAAAAAAAGAACCAGGCAAATATGCGTTTGCTTCCGGCGGCACTGGATCGTCGGCGCACTTAAACGGCGAGATGTTGAAAGCATTCGCTGGCATCGAGATGACGCATGTGCCCTACAAAGGCTCAACTCCGGCAATCACCGATGTCATCGCCGGTCAGGTGCAGTTGATGATCGGCAATTTGCCACCGATCCTGCCCTTTATCAAGGCTGGCAAGGTGCGCGCACTGGGCGTCACCACTACCTCCCGATTTGCAGCAACACCCGATCTGCCGCCTATCTCCGAGACGGTTCCCGGCTACGAATCTCTTGCCTGGTTTGGCTTGTTCGCGCCGGCCGGAACGCCTAAAGAAGTCTTGGCTAAATGGCACGATGATGTCGTGGCAGTACTGGCGCTGCCTGACATTCGTGCGCGCGTAGCCCAGCTTGGTTTTGAGGTGGTCGGCAACACGCCAGAGGCGTACGCCGCGATGGTGCGTGCCGATATTGCGAAGTGGCAGCGAGTGGTCAAAGCCTCTGGCGCGGTCGCCAATTGAGCCAGTAAATTCGTTTGGGCCGTGCTCGCGCTCGAACATCCTGACGCTACATGCAAGCCCGATAAATCTCGGCAATTGACACGTTGCCGGTTCGCGCTTGCTCCACGCCATTGACAGGGAGCGGAACCATGCCGCTGGCGATGGCCAGTTTCCTGAATTCGTCGCTCGCCACGCCTGCCTCAACGTGGCTGCGAATCTGCTCGGTCATGACCATCAATTCGTAGATCGCCATGCGACCGGCAAACCCCGTGAAGCGGCAGTGCTCGCAGCCAGCCCCTTTTAGAAATTTGTCCGTGGCCGTCAGATTTAGATTTTCGCGCAGCAGCGGGTCGATGACTTCGGGCACGCGGCAATGCGGACAATTTTTCCGAACGAGGCGCTGCGCGAGCACGCCAATCACCGCCGAGCGAATCATGTAGGGTGCGATGCCGATTTCGATCAGGCGCACCAGCGTGCTCGCAGCATCATTCGTGTGCAGTGTGCTGAATACGAGATGACCGGTGAGCGCGCTTTCGACCGCGATCTT
>JBDSYI010000454.1:0-2352 GCA_039925745.1 Casimicrobium sp.
CCGGCGCGATAGCGTTGCAAGGACAACTCGTAAGCATTGTCAGCAGCAGCGAGTGCGCTTCGCTGTTCGGTGATCTGGCGATCGATCGAATGGATGGAAACCAGCTGATCGCCGACTTCGTGAATCGCTTCAATCAGGGTTGCGTTGTATGTATCGACTGCCGCATCGAAATCTCCAGTCTTCGACTTGAGATTGATGCGCAACTTCCCGGCTTCAAAGATCGGCAAACGCACCGTTGGGCCGATTCCATATTGCAGACTGTGACCCTGAAAAAGCTTATCGAGACCGATACTTGAAAGGCCAGCGAAGCCGATCAAATTGATGCTGGGATAGAACTGGGTTTTAGCGACATCAATCTCGTTTAGTGCTGCTTCCACGCGCCATCTGGCTGCCGCCAGATCGGCGCGTCGCGCCACCAACTCTGACGGTACAGCCGCAGGTAGAGATTGCAATTGCAGGGAGGTAAGCGGTGGCTGCATCGCGTTGATTACGTCTGCCGGGCTCGCGGTTAAGGCGACCAGCGCATTGCGTGTCAACGCGATTTGCTCGTTCAATGCTTCAATTTGTCCTCGCGTCTCGGGAATCGCGCCTTCGCCCTGCCGCAAATCCACATTAGTGTCGAGGCCTGCGTCAACGCGTTGACGAATCAACGACACGACTTGTTCGCGCTGCTTCAGTGTCGTCCCGGCAAGGCGCTGCTGCTCTAGTAAGCGTGCGAGCTGCACATACTGACGTGCGACGCTGTTGGCCAGCAACACGCGTGCCGCCTGCAAGTCAAGTTCAGCCGCGCGTGCCATCCCAAGAGCCGCCTGCACTGCGCGTTCATTTCGACCAAAGAAATCAATGTCCCACGATGCGGTGGCCTGAATCGTCGCCGTCGTCGCGTCGGCACCCGCCAGTGGCGGCGGAATCATGCCGTTTGCCGTATAGCGCTGGCGCGTTAAATCAACGCCACCAACGACCAGCGGCAGAGCGTTCGCTTTGGCGAGGTCAACACCGAGCGCCATTTTTTCTGCACGCGCTTTTGCAATCGCAAGCGTAGGGTTGCCCTGCAATGCCGCGTCAATCAGCGAAGTGAGTGCTGGGTCATTAAACTTGAGCCACCATCGGTCAGATGGGAAATCAGTCTGCACGGCAGACGTGCCCGCCGAGGTCGGTGTGCGCAAGACGGCAGTGGTTTCGATGCCAGAGATATTGGCGCAACCTGCAAGCGTCAGGGCGAGTAGCGAGGCAGCGGCGAAAGTGCTTCGCGTTAAAACTTCATTGCGATTGATAGTACGGTTCGGAAACATGGGTATTGCTTTGTATTCAAGTGCGCGGCTTGCCGCGACGATCATTGCGCGCTGTCGGTCGCGTCAGTCTGCGCGCGCAGTATTTCGCCGTTGGCCAGCATTCGGCTGAGATAGCTTTTCATCGTCTCCCATTCGGCTTTGGAGAAACCGGACAGGTGAGCGTTCAGCACGTCGGCCAATATTGCGGGCACGTCGCGGATTGCATGAGTCCCGGCGGTGGTCAGTTCCACTTTCACGACACGTCGGTCTTCAGTAGAGCGCACGCGTTTGAGTAAACCTTTCGCCTCAAGTCGATCAAGCAGGCGCGTCATCGCGCCCGCGTCTGTGTTCGACCAGCGCGCAAGTTCAGCCACGGTGTAGGCGCGGCGCTGCTGAATCATTAAGAGTGGTCCCCACTGCGCGTAGGTCAAACCGTGTTCGCTCAGACGACGGTTGACCGAGGCCGTTATCGACAACATCACAGCCTTCATCAAAAAACCCACTGAATCTTCAGCACGATAGTCGGCGGCGTAGAAGTTGGCGGATTTAAGTGTGTGCTGGGTCATGGGCGGTGGCGGACCTTCATTTCGACTGTGCAGGGGCAACGTTCGAAAACGGACGGGAGATTTTTAAGTGCCTTAACAGTAATTGCCTAGGCATCTATTGTCAAGGCAGGTTTGACGGTCGAGATCGAACTTAGAGTCGCCGCTCTGAAGTTGGGACGGGAAAAGTCGATCAACTCGCGGCTGAGGGTGGAAATGAGAAAATCCACTCTTGTCTATCTGTAGTAACGCTGCCATCCAACATGACCCGCCACCAACGCATCAGTGAACTGCTCCGCCAACGAATCCTCGTGCTCGATGGCGGCATGGGTACGATGGTGCAGCAGTACAAACTCGGCGAGGCCGACTATCGCGGGCATTTGTGCCGCGATCACAGTTGCGACGTCAAAGGCAACAACGACCTGCTCGCGCTGACCAAGCCGGAGCTGATTCGTGAGATTCACAATAGCTATTTAGAGGCTGGCGCTGACATCATCGAGACCAATACGTTCAATGCCACCTCGATTGCAATGGCCGAT
>JBDSYI010000455.1:0-1829 GCA_039925745.1 Casimicrobium sp.
AGCACTCACATTGTGAGAGTGCCAATATTGTAATTAGTTCCCGACTCTTTTGCTCGGGATTAGAAAATTTTCCGTAACGTGAGTACTCGCTCACGGTTAGGCTGATTTTCTGCATGATGCATCAGACTGGCGCAGTGTGGGCAACGGTTCCCCAGTTCGTCGCGCTTGCCTGCCATTCGTCGCACTCACAGTGCAGTTTTAGAGAAATAACTATTGCGACTTATCGCTGAAAGCGAGACTACACAGGGGCTAGAGCACCATCTTCCGATAAGTCGATAGTGTCCACTTATCGCGCTTAGCCCAGATCAAATAAAGCTTTCATAGAAAAGCTGTTAGCTGCGACCCGTACTACCAAAACCACCCTCGCCGCGATCACTGGCGGTGAATTCGGTCACGGCGTCGAACTGAACCTGCTGCACCGGCACAATGAGCAGCTGCGCAATACGTTCTAGTGGCGCAATGGTGAACGCCGCGTGACCGCGATTCCAGCAACTGACCATCAGCTCGCCCTGATAGTCGCTGTCGATCAGGCCCACCAGATTGCCGAGTACGATGCCGTGTTTGTGGCCAAGCCCAGAGCGCGGCAGGATGAGCGCGGCATAGCCGGGATCGGCGATGTAGATGGCGATACCGGTGGGAATGAGCGTGGTCGCGCCGGGATTGAGCACGATGTCGGCCTCCGTGCAGGCCCGCAAATCAAGGCCAGCCGAACCGCTGGTGGCGTAGGCTGGAAGGTGTTGGCGAGCGCTCTCGCGCAGGACTTTGTACTGGATTCGCATTGCAATTACGTGGGTCAAACGTCAGTCTTTAAACATGCTCGGCTCAAGATTGTGCCGCTGTAAAAGTTTGTAGAACTCGGTGCGGTTGCGCCCCGCCATCTGCGCAGCCTGCGCGGCGTTGCCTGCCGTGAGCTTCAAAATGCGCACAAGGTAGTCGCGCTCAAAGGTCTTGCGCGCGGATTCGAACGACACCAGCGGCGCAGCGCTATCGTCCAGGCCATTGCGAATCAGCGACAGCGGAATGATATTGGTGGTCGACAAGGCCACCGCCTGCTCCAGCAAATTTTCCAGCTGACGCACGTTGCCAGGCCACGGCGCGGGCACCAGCGATGACTGCGCATCGGGGGCCAACGTTGGCACGGGTTTGCGGTAGCGTGTGGCAATTTTTTTCAGGAAATGATTGGCCAGTAACGGAATGTCTTCGCGTCGCTCGGCAAGCGACGGTAACTTGAGCGCCACCACATTCAGGCGATAGAAGAGATCTTCGCGGAACGTGCGCTCAGAGCGCATCTGATCGAGATTGCGATGCGTCGCCGACACGATCCGAACATCGACATTCACCGATTGCGTCGAACCGACCGGCCGCACCGCGCCCTCCTGCAATACACGCAGCAACTTCGCCTGCAACGACAGCGGCATATCGCCAATCTCATCAAGAAACAACGTGCCGCCGTCGGCCGCCTGAAACAAACCCTGCTGCGCCGTCGACGCGCCGGTGAAGGCTCCTTTGGCGTAGCCGAACAGCTCACTTTCCAGTAATTGCTCTGGAATAGCCGCACAGTTCACAGCAAGAAATGGCTTGCTAGCTCGGCCACTAGCAGCGTGAATGGCGCGCGCCAAAAGCTCTTTGCCGGTGCCCGACTCACCCAGAATCAACACGGATGCCATCGAGTCAGCGACGAGGCGCGCGCGCCGCAGCAGATCGTCCATTTTGGGGCTGCGCGTTACGATCTCGGCGCGCCAGGTCTCGCCGGCACCCGACGGCGCGCCGCCGTCCCGCGCCTCACCGGCGACGGCTGCGGCTTGCGCTACTTTTTTAAGCAATTCCTG
>JBDSYI010000456.1:0-2322 GCA_039925745.1 Casimicrobium sp.
TCTCCGAAAATTCTGAATCTGCGGCCCGCGAGTTGAACGCGGCCGTTGAGGCGGCCATTGCGCTCGCGCCGGATCAGTATCTTTGGAGCTACAACCGCTACAAAGTACCGCGTGGAGCGACGCCTCCTGGTGCTTCGTCAGCATGACTTTCGCAGGCATCGCCGCGCTCGTCGGCAGCAAACTCCTCGCACTGATCCCGATGCGTGCAATCGCGGCGGTTAGCGACCCGCTGTCCAGGCTCGGCTGGTGGCTCGCAAAATCGCGTCGTCGCATCGCGCTCACCAACCTCCGCCTTTGCTTTCCGCAGATGCCTGAGGCGGAGCGCGAAACCATCGCGCGCGCCCACTTCCGCGCCTACATGCAAGCCGCGCTTGAACATGGCTTTCTGTGGAATGCCACGGGCGAAAAAATACGAAATTACGTCACGCTGCACGACGAACACGAATGGAAGCAATTTCAACAAGGTGAAAAGCCGAAGCCCGTCATCTGGCTTTGCCCCCATTTCATTGGGCTTGATGCCTGCGCCATCCGCATTTCGGTGGACACCTCGGGCTGCTCGCTCTACAGCGAACAAAGCAATCCCGACCTCGACCAGATGATGCTTGCGGGGCGCACCCGCTTCAGCGAATCAAAGATCATTGCCCGCACCGAAGGCGTCAAGCCGATCATTCGCGCCATGAAATCGGGCCTGCCGTTCTACTATCTGCCAGATATGGACTTTGGTGCTCGCGATTCTGTGTTCGTTCCGTTCTTTGGCGTGAAGGCTGCCACCATCACGGGCGTCTCGCGTCTGGCTAAGCTCACAGGTGCAGCGGTGGTGCCTGTAGTCGTCACTCAGCGCCCGAAAGGACAAGGCTACGACGTGCGCTTCTACCCTGCGTGGGATGAATTTCCGTCTGGCGATGACGAGATCGATGCGAGACGCGTGAACGCGTTCATCGAAGCAAGAGTTTGCGAGAATATTCCTCAATATCTGTGGACACACAAGCGTTTCAAAACGCGTCCAACCAACGAACCGAGCGTGTATTGATGAAGCGACCCAACATTCCCTGGATCGAACCACCCACCGAGGAGAACGTGACCCGGGCGGTCGCGTGGTTGCGTGCTGGCGAACTGATAGGACTGCCGACGGAAACGGTGTACGGACTCGCTGCCGACGCGGGCAACGCCGACGCCGTTAGCAAGATTTTTGCGGCCAAAGGAAGGCCCGTCGATCATCCCCTGATCGTGCATGTTGCCTCCAGCGAATCAGCAAAGGCATGGGCGGCAACATGGCCCGATACCGCTGAAAAGCTCGCCGCCGCTTTCTGGCCGGGACCGATGACCTTAATCGTCAAGCGCGCAAGTCATGTGCTTGATGTGGTCACCGGCGGGCAGGACACCGTCGGTTTGCGTGTGCCGTCGCATCCGGTGGCACAGGCTGTCATGCGCGAATTTGCGGGCGATAAACCTGCTACGACCGCAGCATCTGGATTGGCGGCGCCGTCGGCCAATCAGTTCGGCCAGGTCAGCGCGACCACCGCTGCGCACGTCGCGGCCGAATTTCCGGATCGCCTGCTGCTCATTCTGGATGGCGGTGCCTGCGATGTCGGCGTCGAGTCCACCATCGTTGACGTTAGCGGCGACGCCGTCCGCATCCTGCGGCCCGGTCGCGTGCGCGCCAACGAAATTGAGCGGGTACTCGGCGTTGCACTTGCCAACGGCTCCGATGATGCCAGTGACGCGCCGCGCGTCTCCGGTAGCCTCGCGTCGCACTACGCGCCGCGCACGCCTACGATCATGCTGGAAGAGCGTCGTCTGCGCACGCAGCTTCGCGCCTTCCGGCAAGCGCACGACAGCGGTCCGACGCGCTGCGTCATCACGCATTCGTTTGATGTCGAACCTTCTGCGAAATTGCGCGCGATCCGACTGGCGGCCGACGCGCAAACGTGGGAATTCGAGCTCTACTCGTTGCTGCGTGCGCTTGACAGTGAGCGTTATGGCCAGCTCATTATCGAAGCGCCGCCACAGGACACCGAATGGGACGCGGTGAATGACCGGGTGCGGCGGGCTACTCAGCGTGACAACGTGGACGATTCCGTGGAATGAAAATCGCAGTATGAAAATCGTTTTGGCACCCGACTCGTTCAAAGGCTCGCTTTCGGCGGAGGGCGTCTGCGCCGCGCTCGAAGTCGGGCTGCGACGTGTGCTGCCAGGCGCTGAAATTGTCAAACGACCCATGGCCGACGGTGGCGAAGGCACGCTGGACGCCGTCAGCCACGCCCTGGCTGACTCCGGCGCGCGACGCAAACAGGCACTCGTGCGGAACGCTGCCGGACAATC
>JBDSYI010000457.1:0-4883 GCA_039925745.1 Casimicrobium sp.
AAAAAGCGGGACTGATTTTTGCGGCGCGCTTCGGCGTCCATGCCGGCGTGATACGGCAGCGCCTTGACGCCCTTTTCGGTCAGCCATTCAGCCGTAGTTTCGACTTTTTTTCGTGACAGGCAGTAGACGATGCCCGCCTCGCCCTCGTGTGCCGCAAGGAAACCCAGTAATTGTTCGCGCTCGTCACCGCGTGCGGTAATGGTGTAGCGGATGTTCGGGCGATCAAAACTGGAGACGAACTCACGCGCGTCTTCGAGTTTGAGACGCAGGCGGATTTCGGTGCGTGTTAATGCGTCGGCGGTCGCAGTCAACGCAACGCGCGGCACGCCAGGAAAGCGATCCGCGAGAACGGCCAACTGCAAATAGTCCGAGCGGAAATCATGGCCCCATTGCGATACGCAGTGCGCCTCGTCAATCGCGAATAATGCGAGCTGCTTGCGATCGCGCAGGAGATCAAGCTGCTTCAAAAAATTCTCCATCATGAGCCGCTCGGGCGCAACGTAAAGGAGCTTGATCTCGCCGGTCATAAATTGACGTTCGATCTTGGTCGCCTCGGTCGGTGATAACGACGAATTCAAAAACGCCGCGGCGATGCCAAGCTCGGTGAGCGCATCCACCTGATCCTGCATCAGCGCTATGAGCGGCGACACCACAATCGCAAGACCAGGCCGCAGCAGCGCCGGGATTTGGTAGCACAGCGATTTGCCGCCGCCAGTGGGCATGAGCACCAGGGCATCGTGGCCGGACGCAACGTGATCAATGATGTCGGCCTGCGGGCCACGAAAGCTTGAATAGCCGAATGTGGTCTTAAGAATGTCTAGAGCGGTTTGGGTCATGGGGTGAAGGTTAGCAAGTTCCTCCTCCACCGGGGGAGGGCTGCGTTGTTCCGCACCGATTTACGAGCTAGCCAAGCTGCCGACAGATCAACGGCCTTTAAAATCGATGAGTGCTCTCTCCGTTCCTTTCGCGCCTTCCCCCGTTCCTGCTGCCACTGATCCTGATCAATCTGACGGGGCACATGGCGCTGTCCGGCGGTCGCGTGACCGGCTCGCTCTACATTCTGCAGAGCGGGCACGCGGAATACCTGGTCGGCGTGTTCATGGCGCTGTTCTCGATCATTTCAGTGCTAACGGCGCTGTCGATTGGGCGTTGGGTGGATCGCGTGGGGTCAACACGTGTGATGCGGCTGGGGATTGGGTTGGTGCTCGTAGGGGCGTGGTTGCCGGTGATTTATCTGTCGCTGCCGACGTTACTCTTGACGGCGTTGACGATTGGCTTTGGCTTCAACGTGCTCTCCGTCGCCTCTCAGCACACGGTGGGGCATTTGGTCGCCAACGCGACGCCGTCCGAGCGGTTGGCGAACTTTGGTTGGTTCGCCTTGGGGCATTCAGCGTCGAGCACCTTTGGGCCTTTCATCGCGGGCATCTTGATTGATGCGTTGGGATTTCGCGCCTCGTTCGCCGCGCTTGCCCTTTTTGCCTGTGTTGCAGCCTGGCTAGTGGTGACCCGCGCCCGTGATTTACCGCGTCCGAAGGTCGCTCCTTTGACGGCCCTGGAACAAGACTTAGCGATGAACGAGGACGGCGAGGCACGCGAAGTTCCGCAAAACCCACGCGTGCTCGACCTGCTCGCGACGCCCGAAATGCGCCGCATTTATTGGGTCAACATGATCATGAGCGCGTCGTGGGATTTGTTCATCGTGATGCTGCCCGTGTTGGGCCATCGGATGGAGTATTCGGCGTCGGTGATTGGCTTGGTTTTTTCATTGTTTGCGGTCGGCACATTCGCTGCGCGTGCCGCAATGCCGTGGTTGTCGCAGCGGGCACATGAGTGGCAGATTTTGCGCGCTTCGCTGCTGGTGGTTACGCTCGTGTTTATGGCGCTGCCGTGGGCGGAAGTCGCTCCCGCGCTGATGGCGCTAGGCTTGGTGTTCGGTTGCGCCGTGGGAATGAGCCAGCCGAACATGCTGTCCTTGCTGCACGCGGCATCACCTGCCGGACGCGGCGGCGAGGCGGTGGGTCTGCGCTCGGTGCTCAGTAATAGTTGCTCGGTCGCCGTGCCGCTGGCGTTCGGCGCAGCGGTAGTGCCGTTCGGCATCTCCGCATTGCTGGTGAGTGGAGGCGTGATCTTCGCGTCGGGACTGCCGTCAGCCCATCGGGCCGTGCAGGCGCGCGCTGCGGGAGTGACACGACCCGGCGTTGCCAAATGACACAGAGTGGCTATCGCTTGATCGCATAGCGAATGGTGAGTTGTCGCCGATGCTCAGTGAAGTACGCTGGACTGAGGGCTTGCCAGATTTGATCCAGGTTGCGAACGATCTGGGTCACTTGGCATCGAAATCTAGGTCGCGGTGGTCCACGAAATTGTCTGTAAGGATCGACGGTGAAGCGGCGACTAATCGCACTTGGTCGATTTCAACGTACTATTTCTACAGCCAGTTAGCCGTAGCAAGCCGAGTTTCCCGCGCAGGGCAGTGATGTCGCACACAAATGGCGACAAGGTAGAAAAATAGGGATAAGCAGCATGCAGCAAATTAGACAATCCGAATCCTCCGTGCGCAGCGTTGACGGCAACGCGCGCGCGACGCGCTCGTTGACCGATCAATTTGCTCAACTACGCGCCCAAACCGATGCAATTGCAGCGCCGATGTCGCCGGAAGATTGTCAGGTGCAATCGATGCCGGACGCGAGCCCGATCAAGTGGCATCTGGCGCACACCAGCTGGTTCTTTGAGACATTTATTCTTGAACCTTACGCCGATACCTATCGCGCGTTCGATCCGGTGTTCAAGGTGTTGTTCAACAGCTATTACAACGGCATTGGTGACAAACATCCACGCCCCGAGCGCGGCTTGTTGTCGCGACCGTCGCTTGATCGCATTCGCGAGTATCGCGCGCACGTAGACGCCGCCATGTTCAAATTTCTCGCCAGTCCCTCGCATGCTGCCGCTGCGCACGACCTGATCACGCTAGGGCTCAATCACGAGGAGCAGCATCAGGAATTGATGCTCACCGACTTGAAACACATGCTCTCGATGAACCCGTGTTCGCCGGTGTATCAGGCCTCCGCCGCATTGCCTGTCGTTGATGCAAAGCGCGCGTCTAATTGGTCAGCTTTCACGGGCGGTCTGGTTGAAATCGGCCACGATATTGAGCACAACGGGCAATTTGCGTTTGATAACGAGTCACCGCAACATCAGGTTTTCCTGCGTCCGTATCAAATTGCCAATCGGCTTGTGAGCAACCGCGAATACCTCGCGTTCATCGCCGATGGCGGGTATTCACGGCACGATCTCTGGCTCTCCGAAGGCTGGGATCGAGTGCGGATAGATCGCTGGTGCGCGCCGATGTATTGGCGTGAAGATCACGGCGCGTGGACCGAGTTTACGCTGCACGGATTACAGGCATTAGAGCTTGATGCGCCGGTTTGCCATGTCAGTTTTTTTGAGGCTGACGCCTACGCGCGCTGGGCCGGGGCGCGGCTTCCCACTGAGGCGGAGTGGGAGCACGCGGTGAGCCATTCGGATGAGCTCACTCAAAGCTTTGGCTCGCGCTGGCAGTGGACGGCTTCTGCCTACCTGGGACATCCCGGTTTCGTCGCAGCGGCGGGCGCGGTCGGCGAATACAACGGTAAATTCATGTGTAACCAGTTCGTATTGAAAGGCAGTTCATCGGCGACAGCTGTTGGACATGCACGGGCCACCTATCGCAACTTTTTTCAACCCGAAAAGCGCTGGCAGTTCAGCGGCATTCGGTTAGCCAAATAGAGAACGGTTATGGCAACGCATCACTTGATCACGACCCACCGCATCAACGACGCAGCCGCCGCGAAGCCAGCGCGCAGCTTCACGATCACCAACACGTTAAGGCTCGACGCCAAGACCGAGCTTGACGCACTTGAGCGCGGCCTGCTCGCGCCCGCTGCCAGTATCCCGCCGAAGTTTTTCTACGATGCGATCGGCTCGACGCTGTACAACGCGATTGTGCTCACGCCAGAGTATTACCCGACGCGCACTGAAGCGGCGATCTTCGCAAAATTTCGCAATGAAATCGCGGCGGTCATCGGTACCGGCAAGCAGTTCGTCGATTTAGGTTCGGGTGATTCGGTAAAAGCCGAGGCCTGGTTCGCCGCTTTCAAGCCCTCGCGCTACGTCGCAGTCGACATCTCGGAAACCGCCGCACAAGAGGCGTTGGCTCGTCTCGCAGGCAACGCCGATGCGCCGGAGCTTGCTGGACTCATCACTGATTTTTCACGCGTGCTCGACGTAACCTCCGTCATGATCAAAGCGCCCACCCTCTTCGTCTATCCCGGCTCGTCGATCGGTAATTTTTTGCCCGATGAAGCGCTCTGGTTCTTAAAGCAGATTCGCGCGCATTGCGACACGGCGGGCAGTGGTCTTTTGATCGGCGTCGATGCCAAGAAGGATTCCGCAAGACTAGACGCCGCCTATGACGATGGACTTGGCGTAACCGCTGCGTTCAATCTAAACACGCTACGCCACGTCAATCACTTGTTAGGTACGGACTTCGACGTGCGCGACTGGCAACATCGCGGGTTTTATAACGCCGCAGTTGGGCGTATTGAAATGCACGTTGAAGCGCGGCGCGATGTCACTGTTCGCATTCGTGGCGCATCGCGCCGCTTCGCATCAGGCGAGCGTATCCACACCGAAAACTCATACAAATATTCGCCTGAGCAATTCCGTAGCATCCTCATAGAAGCGGGTTTCACGGAGCCTCAGCTTTGGCAGGACGAGCGGCAGGATTTCAACGTTTTTTATGCGAAGGCGTAAGAACGTAATCCGAGATCAATCAACCTCTCAGCTCGCTTCGTGATGGGTTTACGGAACCAGCATGGGAACGTTCAAGTGATGTATTGCTTAAC
>JBDSYI010000458.1:0-1552 GCA_039925745.1 Casimicrobium sp.
GGAGCGACGCTATCGTCTGCTCTCGCACACCGGTGTGCGCCAGCTCTCCAGTTTCAATCAAAAAGTGCGCGAAGCGCTGGCTAAAGGCACGCCGCTGACTAACCCGTTCTCGCTCACGCCCGATGCGCCGGAACCCATCGAAGAAATGCCGTTTATCGTCGTCGTAATCGACGAGCTGGCGGACCTGATGATGACAGCGGGCAAGAAGATTGAGGAGCTCATCGCACGACTTGCGCAGAAAGCGCGCGCCGCTGGAATCCACCTGATTCTTGCTACCCAGCGTCCATCGGTGGACGTAATTACTGGTTTGATCAAAGCCAACGTGCCCACACGTATCGCGTTTCAGGTCGCCAGCAAAATCGACTCGCGCACTATCCTTGACCAAATGGGTGCCGAGGCGTTGCTGGGGCGGGGTGACATGCTCTACATGCTGGGCGGCACGGGTATTCCGAACCGTGTGCATGGCGCGTTTGTCACCGATGACGAAGTGCACCGCGTTGTAGAGCATTGGAAGGCACAAGCGCCGCCGCAATACATCGAAGGCGTACTCGAAGGCACCGATGCCGAGACGTTGAACGAAGTCAACGGCGGAGGGTCACAGGATGGTGAAAAGGATCCGCGCTTTGATGAGGCTGTCGCTGCCGTGCTGGAGAGTCGACAGCCAACCATCAGCTATGTGCAGCGCCGTTTGCGAATTGGTTACAACGGTGCCGCGCGTTTAATTGAAGCGATGGAAAACGCAGGGATTGTCACGCGCCCCAATGCGATGGGCAAACGGGAAGTGCTTGTGCCGAAGCGCGAAGAGTAGCGTTGTAGCAGCGGCGTAAGCCGCTAAAGTTTGGTGCGACGAATCTGCGGCTTTCGCCGCTACCACAGCTAAAGAAAGCCAATCGATCTAGATGAACACGACACATATTTCGGCGTTGACGATCGCGATATTTTCGAGCGTGCTCGGGCATTCCCAAGCCTCCGCTAATCCCCTCGCCGATTTCCGCGCCTACACGCGCGACCTCACCTCTTTGTCCGGCACGTTTACGCAAGAAGTGCGCGACAAAAATGGTCGGGTTAGCCGTCAGTCTGCGGGTACCTTTTCAATTGCTCGTCCCGGTAAATTCCGTTTCGTCTATGAGAAACCGTACAAGCAAACTATTGTGAGTGACGGCACCAACGTGTGGCTGTATGACGAAGACTTGAATCAGGTCACGACCAAAAAGCTTGCCGACACTTTGAGCGAGCAGCCACTGACTTTGCTGCTTGATCCCGCTGCTGCGGAAAAATCGTTCGAGTTGAAGGTGCTCGACTCACGCGGATCGATTGGCTACGTCGAAGCCAAACCACGCAAGGCGGATGCGTCTGTCGACGAGCTGCGTATTGCCATGGTCGCGTCGCAACCCACAGAAATGTCATGGCGTGATGCGTTGCAAAACACCAACTCCATCCGTTTCACGACTCTCACGAAGAACGGCAAACTCGCCGCTGATGCCTTTGCATTCGTGCCGCCAAAGGGTGCGGATATTCTCAAGCAGTAGACGGGTTCCTCCATCGGCCTTTG
>JBDSYI010000459.1:0-5108 GCA_039925745.1 Casimicrobium sp.
GCGGCCAAAAACCCCGCTATAATCAGTGGCTAACGGAGACGTGACCGAGAGGCCGAAGGTGCTCCCCTGCTAAGGGAGTATACGGTGATGAGCTGTATCAAGGGTTCGAATCCCTTCGTCTCCGCCAAGCAACCAAGCCACCCTCGCGGTGGCTTTTTTGTTGCCTGTTTACCTCAGCTTTCGACTCCGCCGTGCATTCACGAGCGGCATTCCTTTAGTTTGATGGTGCGCTTGCTGCGTCGAGACGACTAAATGCCACCACTCGATTGCGCCCGCTATTCTTGGCGGCATAAAGTGCGGTGTCGGCCCGTCCGACAATTTCCTCCACCGTGCCGGCATCAACGTCGGGATTGAAGACTGAAACTCCGACACTCACCGTGATGAGTACCGTGCCTGAATGGCTGTTCTTAATGGCTAACGCTTCGACCGCTTTACGCAAATTTTCCGCCGTATGCGTGGCCCCTTCAGCATCGGTGTTTGGCAACACGACCGCAAATTCCTCACCGCCGTAGCGCGCCAAATAGTCGCCCGGACGATGTATTTCTTCCTGCATCGCGTCGGTGACGGCTTTAAGGCAGTGGTCACCTTGCAGATGACCGTAGGAGTCGTTGTAATTCTTGAAGCGATCAATATCGATCATCAGCATCGCGAGCGGCGTGCGTGCGCGAAGCGAATGTCGAATGTCGCGCGGGAACTGCTGCATGAAATAGCCACGGTTAAAGGCACCTGTAAGCGCGTCGTGCAGGCTACTTTCGGCCAGCGCCGCGTGCACCTGCGCGAGCCTGCGATAAAGCCCCGTTGTTTCCCAAAGCAGCGTTGCCAGCACCAGTGAGGATGACAGCATGTTCATGCAGCGTCCAGCGTACCAGCCTAGGCTGTAGCGCGATGATGCAGCAAGTGTCAGGACGACGTCGGCGAGCCCTGCAACTAACGCCACCGCCAGCCAAAGGCTGAGCAAGTCGCGCAGGCGACTGATTGCCAGGCAAGCGATGAGCGCGCTCGCGCCGAGAGCAATCACGATGGGCGCTGCCGGCGATTGCACGAGCTGCTGATACGACGTGCCGTCGATGAGCGGCGGTAGCACGCCGCCATTCGCGACCGCCAAATATGCGAGCAACGCTGCCAGGATCGGCGCATGGATCATCAAAAGCGCACCGTTGCCTACGCCTGGCAATCGCAAAATCGCGTTGTTGCGCACGAATGGGATTCGCAAAACTAAGGCGAGCGCGACGATTGCCGGGAACCCACCGTGCCACATCGTCCACAGCCACACCGCGCTTTGCGGACCCGCTCCGAACAATCCAGTGTCGGAGAACACGCCGGGAAATATCAGGATCTGCACTGCAACCATCACAGCGACAAAAAAGTACGCGCCGGCGAGGCAGGCCAGGAATGGCTCACGAAGCACGCGGAAATGCGTGTAGAGCAGGTAACCAGTCAAGTACTCAGTAATGAAAACTGTCACGGCAAACATCGGCAGGAACGGTTTGACTTCCGGCAGCTGAAGTTTCGCCGAAGGCAAAATCAGCAGGGTGACAATCACGATCACCGCTGCCAGCGAGCCCGCAGCCAGCTTCGAGCCCACGCCGGGGCGTTCCCCCGCGAGACCGCCAATGTCACTCACGTGGGCCATCCCCAGCAGACGTTTGCGCAAGGCGCATGCAGGCAATCATGTCGCGGCAAGCATTGGACGCAAGGTTTCTCGGGTACGGCGTCATTGGCGCGATCTTGTGGTGCTGTCGCCGGACTATCCGCTTGGACTTTGATATCAGTTTTGCGTCTTGGCGCGTCGAATGCGCGCCAATGGTCAGAACTGAAACAAATGCCCTAAGACAGGGACGATCAGCTTTTTGCTGTATGCGCCATTGTATAGGGGCTAGCCGAACTAATCGTCATAAGTCGATTTTGTGCGATTTACGGCGACAGCCCCCATGCCACCGTCATTTCAGTAAAAAGCTGATAAGTATTTTCTTAGGATCAAGGCGTCAGTGACGTGCCGCAATTGGTGTTCAGGTTATTCCTTGCCGCGTCCCAATCAAATTGCGAAATGCCTGTTCCCGCGACGACCGAAGGACCGCTGAATCCGAGCATCGAGCGCAGCAACACGAGGCCTTCCTGATTGGCGCGCACGAAGCCGTCGTTGTTCATGTCGAGCTTGCAGGCCAGAACCGCTGCCAGCACTGGCGACTCGAACGCACCCATATCAATCGTGCCATTCACGATGCGCGGATTGCCGGTTCCGCGTTGATCGAAGGCGGTGGCACCGGTATTGTCGCCAGCGTCAAGCGCTGGGCTCCCAGCGCGCAGCGCGTGCGTCTTTAACTGCAAACCCTCGATCTTCGCGTCCACGCCACATTTCATGCCAGTGCCGGTGCAAAAGCTATTGGGCGCGAACACAGGCTCAAACAACGAATAGCTCACCGCATAATTAAATCCTGGCGTGGACGGCGCAAAGATACTGTTGCCGCTCAAGCTTCCCGGCGTCCACATCGCCACGATTGAGTTACGAATCACGACGTTGCCGTTGGTGTTTAAGGGGCCGCCTAGCGCCGTGGCCACGCCACCCGGGACGAAAGCCACTGCGTTGATCACAGAACCGGTTCCGATGAAGTTTCTTGCCAGCGTATTGTTGACCAGATTGAAGGTGTTGCTGCTTGATGCGGCGTGCAGGTTTACCGACACAATCGATCCGGTGCCATTGGTTGATTCGTTTGCTGAGAACGTGCTGTTGCGAACGGTGTAATTGCCGGTCGCGTCAAGCAAAAGTGCGACGTTTGACTGGGCGCGATTGCCGATGAACGACGAGTCTTCAACCAAATAGTTGCGCCCCGCGCCGTTGGCCCGGAGCGACAGCCCTGCCTCGTTACGCTCCACAAAGTTGTCCTTAACGGTGAGGCGGGTTGCAGAGAAACTATGCGCCAGCGGATACACCGCAGGTACGGACGCCGAGGACGGCCCACCTACTACGCTGACTACCGCGTAGCCTCCAGCAATAGTGCCCGCGTAAGTTTTGTTGCCAGTGACTTCGATGTCGCTCAGCGTGACCGTTGCCAGGTCGTGCAGCAGCAGCGCGCTGGTACCCCCGCTGTCTGCCAGATTGGTGCCGTTGACTTCGTTACCCTCGAACTGCGCATTACTGAGTGCGAGGTTGCCGCTGCAGCCAACGCGCAGGCCCGCGCGCGACTTGTTGGCGATGTTTTTCTGGAAATACACGTTGCTCATACTCACGTTGCGCAATTGCAGAAACTGGCATTCGCTGGTGACGTTGTCAAAGGTGTCCGTAAGAATGCTTAATCCCCCAATGTCCACGCCCGCGGCGTTGCCGATGAATGAAAAATTATTGACGGTGACGGCGTCGCCTGACGCAACCGCTGAACCCACGGTGGAAATCTGGCCACCACCGCGACGGCCAAGTACCGCGCTGTTGCCCACCACACCGCCGCCGTTCAGCGTTACCGTGCCAGATACGTTGTTGATGAGAAATGCGCCATCGTTGCCGACAGTCGCAGAGTTTGAAACGAACTGAGTGCTACTGATCGACACTGAAGTCGCCCCAGTCACACGAAGCGCACCGATTGCCTCGGACGTGTTGCCGAAGAATTGGCTGCCGCTGATGGACACCGCACCCACCCAAAGATTGTTTCCGTTGCCAAACGTGGCAGCACCGCCAGCTGACGTAAACGTTGGCCCGGCCGTGCCGTGAACCGTACGGTTGCTTAGAAAGCGCACATTGCTCAACGTTGCGTTCGGTCGAAAATCGGTGACCGCCTGCGCACCCATTGTCAACGCGCCTCCCGTGACGGAGAAGTTGGTTGCATTGCTGGTGCCCCCGTCGCCACTCCCCGCCGCCTCGCAGGAGTCAAACACAACGTTGGTCAAGGTCAGGGACTCACGAGAAAATACGCATCCACCCGACGCGCCGCCGAGCGCGGCGAGGCTTGCAACGCTGCGGCCTTCTTTGAACGATACGCCGGTAATGGTGGTGGGCGCATCCGTCGCCGGATCGTTGTTGCTGATCACCATCGCACGTAGTCCCACCGCGCCGCTGGACAGCCCGCCGCCATTGATAGTGAGCGATCCGCTTCCGGTGCCATTGATGGTGACGTTCCCGGCGCTAAAGAGGAGCCAGGTGTAGAGGCCGCCCGTCGCGAACGGTCTCGGCTCCATGGCGACCTGCGACAGCTTGATCGTCCCACTCACTCCGATAGTGATCGTGTCGGCGCCGCTGCTGCCTGCTGCGCAACCGAACGTGCTTCCACCAATTGCAGTGTCGGTATTGGCTGCGGCGATGGCCATCCTCAAAGTGCATTTAGCACTCGTCAAAACCACAGGCGCTGTGTAGGCGGCGTCCAAAAAAATCTGTTCAGTTGCATTGACGTAAACATCGTCAAGCAAACTATTGACCGTGATTGTCGCCGCCGAAGCCGACGTGGTCAGCGCGAAGGCAAGTAGAAAAGTCGTGAGCGCAGATAAGCGCGTCGCAGTCCGTGTGGTCATCCTGATTCCCCTAAAACGTAGTGAAGGTTTTGTTTGTCCAGTGGTCACATTGATACGCAAATTTTGGAGTTGACCGCTGCCGTGCTGCGCTTCAAATGTAGCGCGCTTACCGGCAAATCAATAGCGAAATTTGCTACCTACCTGAGTGGGACCGGCACGCCAGCGGACGTCTCGGAAATCATGATGATGTCATATGCGCGTTACGACCAAATCAGCCTTTTGCCCGCGCTAGGTGCAGCTCGAAATTAGACGATGCAAAAGCGCTCCGCGCGCACTGCGACTACCAGGCGGGCAGTGCCCGCCACACTGGTGACTAGAACATTGAACTTTGCTTTCAGCATTTCGCTGAAAAGACGTTTTCATGAGGGCTAGAATCCTATTTATGTGAAAATCGACATCAGCGCTTTTGGCGGGTTAGCCCCTGTTCAATGGTCGTTACAGACAAAAGCTGATGAATCTATTTCTCCGCCTCAAGCTCCTGAAGCGCTCGCCACATGACTTTGCCCGAGCCGCTTTTCGGCAAGGCGTCGACAAACTCCACGACGCGCGGCGCTTTATAGGCGGCCATGTTGGCGTGCGCCCATTCGACGATTTCTTTTTCGGTCGTGTCT
>JBDSYI010000460.1:0-3349 GCA_039925745.1 Casimicrobium sp.
GAAGGCATTGCACCGGGCGCCGACGTCCTGCAACGCGCGCACAGTTCGCCGGAGGCGTTCCTCAACGCTGGCCTCGCATGGTCGTCGCGCGGTCGTCGCGAGGCGGCCCTGTACGCATTAACCAAGCTGGCGCGTAGCGACGTGGCGAAGGCGCGCGCCGTCTGGTTTGGTATGCGCGGAAAATTCACCGAGGAGGAGCAGCGCTACGCGGCCGGGCAACTCGCCTATACCAGCGCACGGCGACTCGATAGTGAAGAGGCCATCGCGTGGTTCAAGCGCGCGGGCGACGAAGGCACGCTGACGCGGCTCGGCGACTGGCAGGCGGCGTGGATCGCACGCGCGGCCTTGCGTATAGGCGCGTGGCCTGAAGTGCTGCGCGCAATAAACGCCATGAGCGTCTCCAGCAGCGGTCAGGGCGATCCGGCATGGCGCTACTGGAAAGCGCGGGCGCTGACCGAGCTGTCCGACAAGACCGGAGCGCAGGCGCTCTACGTTGAGTTGGCGAAAGAGTTTAATTTTTATGGGCTACTGGCGGCCGAGCAGATCAATGTATTGCTTCCGACGCGCGACGCGCTGAAAGCCGGTGCCGTCAAACCATCCGCCGAGGATTTGAAGCGATTCGATCAATCGGCGGCCGCCAAACGTGTGCTCAAACTCTCCGAGCTGGGCCTGCGCGCAGACGCCGCGCGCGAGTGGTACAGCGTGGTCAAAGATTTCAACGACGCGGACTCGTTGATCGCAGCGGAATGGATGCGGCGCAAAGGGATCTGGGATCGCTCGATCAACACCGCCGAGCGGACCAAGGCGAAGCACGATTTTGGTCTGCGCTATCAAATGCCGTACGCCAACGAAATCCAGAAGGCCGCGACGCAAGCCGCACTCGATCAAGGCTTCGTGTTCGGACTGATCCGGCAGGAGTCGCGCTTTTGGGCGGAGGCGGTTTCGTCTGCCGGGGCGCTGGGTTTGATGCAGGTAATGCCGTCGACCGGTAAGTGGATTGCTTCGAAAATGAAAGCGAGCGACTATCGCCCGAGTCAGTTGATCGATGTGAACGTGAATACGGGCTTTGGCACGTTTTATTTGCGCAACGTGCTCGACCAGATGGGCGGCTCAGAACCGATGGCTGCAGCGTCTTATAACGCGGGGCCGGGGCGGGCGCGCGCCTGGCGGGCAGACACGGCGCTCGAAGGCGCAATTTACGCAGAATCCATCCCGTTCACCGAGACGCGCGATTACGTTAAAAAAGTGTTGGCCAATGCGGTCTGGTATTCCCATTTGAGCGGTACCGGTATGACCTCACTTAAAGCGCGGCTCGGCATCGTTCCCGCCAAGCGCTGATACGCAAACTTTTACTCAGAAAAACACGAAAATCATGAACATTTTGATCCTCGGCGGCAGCGGTTTCGTAGGCCGCGCCATTTGCAGCAAACTCGTCGCGGAAGGTCATAGCATCACGGTGCCAACGCGCAGACGCGACAATGCACGCGCGCTGTTTCCGTTGCCCAGCGTTACCGTCGAGGAGGTGGATGCGTCCGATCTGGCAACGCTTACTCGACTGGCGCGCGGCAAAGACGCAGTGATCAATCTCGTGGGAATTTTGAATGGTGATTTCGAGCGCATGCATGTCACGTTGACGGCGACGATTCTGGCGGCGTGCAAAGCGACTGGCGTGACACGGTACCTGCACATGAGCGCTTTGGGTGCATCCGCCGATGGCCCAAGTGAATATCAAAAATCAAAAGCGAAAGCCGAGGCCTTGGTGCGCGCCAGTGGGCTGGAGTTCACGATTTTTGCTCCGTCGGTGATCTTCGGTCGTGGCGATTCTTTCCTCAATAAGTTTGCACAGATGGTGAGCTTTTTGCCGCCGTTCGTGCCGATGGCACTTCCCGGTGCATCGGCGAAGTTTCAACCGGTGTCGGTGGACGATGTGGCGCGCGCCTTCGTTGCCGCGATCAACAACGAATCAACCTACGGCCAGCGCTACGAACTCGTGGGGCCGAAGGTCTACACGTTGAAAGAACTTGTTAGCTACGTGATGCTGCTTGCGCACGACAAACACATGATCATCGGCTTGCCCGGCTTTGTCACGTCGATGCTGGCAGGCGTATTGCAATTCGTGCCGACGAAGCCACTCACGCCCGATAATGTGAAATCGATGTCCGTCGATAACGTTTCCGCTGCGCCGTTTCCAGCGTTTGCTGGAACTGCAACCGCATTGGAAGACATCGCGCCGACCTATCTTGGCCGCGAAGCCATCATTGACAAATTTGCTCTGGCTCGTGAACGGGCAGGGCACTGATTTGGGCGCGCTCGCGCAGCATCAGCTTTTTCGTCAAAGCGCGGCTGCATAGGGGCTAGCAACGCTTATGTCTATAAGTCGACATGGTGCGAAAATCGCTGGCAACCGCAATTAAATAAGCGTTTAACGTAAAAGCTGTTCTTATAAAATGTCCGCTCTCGACCCTGATCTCGCCCGTTATTTCGCCGACCTGGGCGCATCTTTTCCGCCGCTGCCCGTCGATCCGACTCCGCTAGAACGACGTGCTCGTTACTGGGCGCTCTGCGGGCTCGGCAAAACGCCGTTAGCGAGCAGCGTCACGATCAATGATGTCTCGCTAGATCTTGAGGCCGGCAAGGTGCCTGTGCGCTTGTTCTACGGCCACGACGGCGCGGACGAGCCGGTTCCGACGATTATTTATTTTCATGGCGGTGGCTGGGTGGTGGGCGACACCGACACTCACACGCCCACCTGTGCGCGCCTCGCCCATGAAGCGAATGCGCTCGTCGTCAGCGTTGATTACCCGTTGGCCCCAGAAACAAATTGGCGCACGTTAATCGATACCTGCTTTCAGGCGGCGTCCGCAATTGCGGCGGATCGAGTGGCGCAAGACGTGGCCACACCCATCGCGCTTGCCGGCGACAGCGCGGGCGGGCACCTTGCCACCGTCACCGCTATTCGAGCGCGCGACGAAAGCAATTTTCACGTTGCGTTACAAGCGCTTTTCTACCCCTGCATTGAGCCGACGTACGCCACGGCGAGCTACGATGAGTTTGCCGCTGGCCCCGGCCTCACGCGCACTGACATGCAGTGGTACTGGCGACAATTCGTGGGCAACGATCATGCGGTGAACGACTACCGCATTGCGCCGTCGCGTGCCACCTCACACGTGGGTCTGCCGCCCGCCTACATGGTCACCGCTGGGCGTGACCCGCTACGCGATGAGGGACGCGCTTACGTGCGCACGTTGCGCGAAGCCAGAATCGATGTCGCGCACGATGAATTTGATTCGCTACCACACGGCTTTTTACGCATGGCGAAATACAGCGCAGCCGCCGATGCAGCGATTGG
>JBDSYI010000461.1:0-2436 GCA_039925745.1 Casimicrobium sp.
CTATTTCGACGATGAGTAGTGCTTCGGGCATTGCGTATCGCGCCAGCAAGGCGGCGTTGAACGCCGTGGTGAAGGCGGCCTCGCTCGAACTCGGCAAAAGGGGTGTGCGCGTGCTGGCATTGCATCCCGGTTGGGTGCGCACCGACATGGGCGGACCGCAAGCGTCGTTGACGCCGACCGAGAGCGTCGCTGGCATGCGCCACGTGATCGACAAGGCGTCCGATTTACATGGCGGGCTTTACGACAACACGGGGGCTTTAATTCCCTGGTAGCAACTCAGTTTAAAGCAACAGCTTTTTGTTGAAAGCGCGGCGGTATCGGGGCTAGTGCGGTAAATGATATGAAATCGACTTTGGCCAATAATTGCTTCTTGCCCCTGTGTAGTATGGCTTTCAGCCAAAAGTTACTGGTTGCTCATCATGCGTAGCGCCCTCGAAATCGTCGCCGCCGCAGAGCGTGAAATCACCACGCTTTCTTTCGAAGAAATGCGCGCCGCGATGGATGATCCAGATACGGTGATCGTCGACATCCGCGATGTCCGCGAGCTTTGGCGCGAAGGAAAAATTCCCGGCGCGATGCACTCGCCGCGCGGGATGAATGAATTCTGGATCGACCCGACCTGCGTGTATCACAAGCCTGTTTACGCCAGTGGCAAACGTTTCGTGCTGTATTGCGCAGGCGCATGGCGATCAGCGCTCGAAGCGAAGATGTTTCAGGACATGGGCTTGCCCAACGTCGCTCACATGACCGGCGGATTCACCGCATGGAAAGCAGCTGGCATGCCGGTCGAATCCGTGGAGCGCAAATAAGTGGTATTGACATGGTGTTAACTGAGGACCAACGCATGGTGCGCGACAGCGTTCGCGCGTACGTGCAAGAGCAGATTGCGCCAAAGGCGGCGGCTTGGGACAAAGCGCACACATTTCCGGCGGCCGAGTTGAAAGGCCTGGCCGAACTCGGCTGCTACGGCATCGCGGTGCCCGATGAATATGGCGGCGCGGGGCTCGACTACATGTCGCTCGCGATCATCCTCGAAGAAATTGCGGCAGGTGACGGCGGCACAAGCACGGTTGTTTCGGTGAACAACTGCCCCGTGTGCTCGATCATGATGAGCTTCGCCAACGAACAGCAGAAGCAGGACTGGCTGCTGCCACTCGCTCGCGGTGAGATGCTTGGCGCATTCTGTTTGACCGAGCCGCAGGCGGGCTCAGACGCCGCCGACCTGCGCACTACCGCGACGCTGGACGGCGACCATTACATACTGAACGGCGTCAAGCAATTCATCACTTCGGGCAAAAACGCCAACGTGGCGATTGTGATGGCCGTGACCGATAAAGCAGCGGGTAAACGTGGCATCAGCGCGTTCATCGTGCCGACGAATACGCCTGGTTACACCGTCGCCCGCATTGAAGACAAACTCGGACAACATTCCAGCGACACTGCACAAATTTTGTTTGAGAACTGCCGTGTGCCGGCGTCGCTGCGCATCGGTGACGAAGGCGCGGGTTACAAGATTGCTCTCGCTGGCTTAGAAGGCGGGCGCATTGGCATTGCAGCGCAAAGCGTGGGCATGGCGCGCGCGGCGTTCGAGGCGGCGCTTCGCTATGCCAACGAGCGCGTCACATTTGGCAAGCCCATCTTCGAGCATCAGGCGGTGCAGTTCAAGCTTGCCGACATGGCCACACAGATTGAAGCGGCGCGACAGCTCATTCATCACGCCGCGAGCCTCAAAGACGCAGGGCAGCCGTGCCTGACGCAAGCTGCGATGGCCAAACTCTTTGCGAGCGAAATGGCCGAGCGCATTTGCTCCGACGCGATTCAGATTCATGGTGGTTCTGGATATGTATCTGACTTCCCCGTTGAGCGGATTTATCGCGACGTGCGTGTATGCCAAATTTACGAAGGCACCAGCGACATTCAAAAAATATTGGTCGGACGCGGCCTCGCGTCTGGCGCTTACGAAATCTGAGGGAACCCGCAATATGGCCGGTGCAATCGACTTCTACTTTGACTTCTCATCCCCGTACGGCTATCTCGCCGCTGAGATGATTGAAGCGCTCGGTCAGCGCGTGAATCGCGCCGTGAACTGGCATCCAATTTTGCTCGGTGTGGTGTTCAAGTCCACCGGCGGTCAACCGCTGACGATGGCGCCAATGAAGGGGCCATACTCTGAGAACGATTTTCGTCGCAGTGCGGCGTTCTACGGCGTGCCGTATAAAGCGCCGAGCGTGTTTCCGATTGCTACCCAAAACCCGGCCCGAGCGGTACTCTGGATGCAGGAGAAACACCCTGCACATGCCAAAAAATTTACGCTCGAACTGTATCGCGCCTTTTTTCGCGGTGATCGCGATATCAGCAAGCTCGATGTGATCGGCGATATCGCAGCGGGCCTCGGCTACAACGCTGATGAAGTGATCGCCGCGACACAATCCGACG
>JBDSYI010000462.1:0-6893 GCA_039925745.1 Casimicrobium sp.
TGCGTCGCGGCATGAAAATCAACAACTCCGGCATCGGCATTTCGGTGCCTGTCGGTAAGGCCACTCTCGGCCGCATCATGGATGTGCTCGGTCGCCCAATCGACGACGCTGGCCCTATCGCCACCGACGAGCGCCGCGCGATTCACCAGAAGCCGCCGTTGATGGAAGACCTGAAGCCGACGACCGAGTTGCTTGAAACTGGCATTAAAGTGATCGATCTCATTTGCCCGTTCGCCAAGGGCGGCAAAATTGGTCTGTTCGGTGGTGCCGGTGTGGGCAAGACCGTGACCATGATGGAGCTCATCAATAACATCGCGAAAAGCTACGGTGGTTTCTCCGTGTTTGCTGGTGTGGGCGAGCGTACCCGCGAAGGAAACGACTTCTACCACGAGATGGAAGAGTCGAAAGTGCTCGATAAAGTCGCGATGGTGTTCGGTCAGATGAACGAGCCACCAGGCAACCGTCTGCGCGTCGCGCTGACCGGCCTCACGATGGCTGAAAAATTCCGCGACGAAGGCCTCGACATTCTGTTCTTCGTTGACAACATTTACCGCTACACCTTGGCTGGTACCGAAGTGTCGGCGCTGCTCGGTCGTATGCCATCCGCCGTGGGCTATCAGCCTACGTTGGCCGAAGAAATGGGTCGCTTGCAAGAGCGCATCACGTCCACCAAGACTGGTTCGATTACATCGATTCAGGCCGTGTACGTGCCAGCGGATGACTTGACCGATCCGTCACCCGCAACGACTTTCCAACACTTGGATGCCACGGTGGTGTTGTCGCGCGACATCGCATCGCTCGGTATTTTCCCGGCCGTGGATCCGCTCGACTCAACGTCGCGCCAGATCGATCCGCTGGTGATTGGTGACGTGCATTACAACTGCACGCGCGCCGTTCAGGCCACGCTGCAGCGCTACAAAGAACTGCGTGACATTATCGCGATTCTCGGCATGGACGAATTGGCCCCTGAAGACAAGCTGGCCGTATCCCGCGCTCGCAAGATTCAGCGCTACTTGTCGCAGCCGTTCAATGTGGCCGAAGTGTTCACTGGCTCACCGGGCAAGATCGTGTCGCTCAAAGACACCATTCGCGGCTTCAACATGATCGTCAATGGCGAATGTGATCACCTGCCCGAGCAGGCGTTCTACATGGTCGGCGTGATCGAAGAAGCGTTCGAAAAAGCCAAGACGCTGGTTTAAGCGCAGGTAGAACATGTCAACCATCCACGTAGACGTCGTCAGCGCCGAGGCCTCGATTTTCTCTGGCGAAGCGAAATTCGTTGCGCTGCCAGGCGAAGCAGGTGAACTCGGCATTTTGCCGAAGCACACGCCGCTGATCACTCGCATCCGTCCGGGTGCAGTGCGCATCGAGAAGGCCGATGGCGGCGAAGAGTTCGTCTTCGTGGCTGGCGGAATCCTTGAGGTGCAGCCGGGCGTCGTGACGGTGCTTGCTGACACCGCTATTCGCGGCAAAGACCTCGATGAAGCCAAAGCCACGGAAGCCAAACAGCGCGCCGAAGAGGCCCTGCGCAACGATAAGTCAGACGTCAACGCGGCCGCCGCGCAGGCCGAATTGATTTCGGCCGTGGCCCAGCTTGCAGCAATCCGCAAATTGCGCGCGAGATAGTCGATCCGTCGCAGCAAAAAAAGGCAGCTTCGGCTGCCTTTTTTATTTCGGCCGAGTGAAGCAATTGCCAGATCGAACAACAAGCGAGAACTGTATGTATTCCGACGCTCCTGTCCGTGTTGGCACATTCGAGCAAACGCCCGACCCAGCTTCGCTACCATTGAGCCATGCAGCATTCAGAGCCTTTCGCCCAGCCCGTTGACATTCTCGTTGTCGGCGGCGGGATTAACGGCGCAGGCATTGCTCGCGATGCCGCGGGTCGAGGCTTGTCGGTGTTGCTAGTCGAAAAAGACGACCTGGCTGCGCACACGTCGCAATGGTCGTCGAAACTGATTCATGGCGGACTGCGTTACCTCGAACACTACGAATTTCGACTGGTTGGCGAAGCGTTGGCCGAGCGCGAAGTGCTGCTTCGTGTCGCCCCCCATCTGATCAAACCATTGCAGTTTGTCCTGCCGCACGAGCCGCATTTGCGGCCCAAGTGGATGCTTCGCGCTGGCCTTTTTCTATATGACAACCTCGGCGGGTGGAGCGGACAAAAGCAGACATTACCCAAGTCGTTTGCCGCAAAACTCACCGCTAGCACCACATCGAATTGGGGCGCCGGACTGAAGGCACAATTTGGCGAAGGCTTCGTTTATTCGGACGCGCAAGTCAACGACGCGCGCCTGGTCGTCGAGAACGCTAAAGACGCGCGCACGCGCGGTGCGGACATTCGCGTCGGCACAGCGTTCGTAGGCGCAAGGCGTGTCAGCGACATCTGGCACGTCATTATCAAAGACTGCAAAACAGGCACCGAACAAACGATCCCCGCTCGCGCCATCGTCAACGCCGCTGGCCCGTGGGTCAAAGATCTGCTCGCCCATATCGACACACCTGCGACCAAAGAAACGGTCAAACACATCAAAGGCTCGCACATCATCGTGCCCCGCGTGCACGACGAGCCGCACGCCTACATCCTGCAAAACAAGGATGGTCGCATCGTGTTCGTCATCCCGTATTTCGAGCGCTTTTCGCTGATTGGCACGACTGACGTGCCCGTCACTGATTTTGATTCGCCGCAGATCACAGATGATGAAACTCAGTACCTGCTTAAGCTCGCCAACACCTATCTCGCCACGCCACTCACGACTGACGACATCGTCTCCACTTACGCAGGTGTTCGCCCACTTTATGACGACGGGGGCGACGATCCTTCGGCGATTACGCGCGACTACACGTTGAAACTTGACCACACCGAAGGTGGCGCACCGCTGCTCAATATTTACGGCGGAAAAATCACAACGTATCGCAAACTCGCTGAACATGCGATTGAGAAATTGTTACCGTTCTTCCCGAACGCAAAGAAAGCATCGTGGACCGACACGCCGTTGCAAGCTGGCGCAACCACGAAGACTTTGCTGGCGTTATGCGACGAAATACAGACGCGCGGCATTAGCGCGGGTTACGCACATCGACTCGTCAATCGCTACGGCCTCGCGGCCGATCAGCTCGCCACCACCGATATGGGTGAAATATTCGACGACACCTTCTCGGAGAAAGAAATTCCGTTTTTGCGCGATCACGAATGGGCGCACTCTGCTCAGGCCATGTTGCAACGACGAACCAAAACGAATTTGCTCGCCTCGCCCGAAACACTTCCGCGTATCCATGCGGCGATTGAATCTGCTTTGGCGGCGCAGCGATGAGCCGCGTGATGCAACCACTCTCCGCGTTACCCAACGAAGCATTGCGGTGCATCGACTACCTGCTTTTTGACGTAGACGAAACCTTCACCACACACGGCCTCATGCACGCCGAAACCTATGCGACGTTATTCGCATTGCGCGATGCGGGCATCACCGCGATCCCCGTGACAGGTCGTCCCTCGGGCTGGGGCAATGTCATGCTTTCAACCTGGCCGATCAAAGCCTGCGTGACCGAAAACGGTGGTGTCATCGCCTGGAAAAACGCGGCCGGAATCGCTGTGCAGCACGTGATGCACAAAGAGCATCGCGGTGCAGGGTACATCGAAAGATTGCGCGTTCTGGGCGACGCAATCGCTGCGAAATACCCGCAAGTTCGCGTCAGTGCAGACCAGCCGTACCGCCTGACCGATCTGGCCATTGATTACGCCGAACAGTCGCACAACGTGAGCGCCGCAGTCGTTGATGCAATCGCTAACTGGATGCGTGCCGAAGGCTTTCAAACGGCGGTCAGCAGCATTCACATCCATGCCTACAAGCCCGAAAACCACAAGGCTGAAGGCGTCTACCCGCTCATGCAATCCGCGTTCACCATGGATCGGGAAACCGTGCATACTCGCGCTGCATTCATCGGCGATTCGCCCAATGACGCATCACTATTCGCGTCGATTCCGATCTCCGTGGGTGTTGCCAATGTGCGCGGCAGTCTGGACAAAATCCCCACACCTCCGGCCTATATTTGCGCTTCAGAATGCGGCGCAGGTTTCATCGAATTTGGGCAGCGCCTGATGGCTGCTCGCGCTTAGTCACATTGCAAAAGGCAAATCCCCTCATGCTCGTTATCCGCGTTCTCGCTCTTGTCCTTCTAGTTGTCATTTCCGCTATCGCGCTGTGGGCCGTTGTCGTCAACCTCACCAATCGTGAAGACTCCATCTTGTACGGTGGTCGACCGTCTACGCTAGGTATTAAGGACGGAAAACTCGCTGGCCCCAAACAAACTCCCAATAGTGTGGTTAGTGAGGGCGTCGCTACGACCCATCCTGCCTATATCGCTCCGATCGCATTCACGGGGGATGCAAAAGCGGCAATGGCCAAGCTCACGACGATTGTGAAAACGATGGACGGCGCGACCGTTGTGATCCTGGAAGACGGTTATCTGTACGCTGAATTCAAAAGCAAAACGATGCGCTACACCGACGATTTTGAGGCTCGTGTTGATGCAGCGGCGAGCGTGATTCAAGTTCGCTCCGCCTCGCGACTGGGCAAGCGCGATTTCGACGTCAACCGCCAACGCGTCGAAGCCATTCGCGCCAAGTTCGCGGCAGGCTAAGGCAAAGCTCATCATGCCCGCTCTTGTCCTCTCCACACTCAACGCCCGCTACGCCCACGCCTCATTGGGCCAGCGATATCTGTTCGCCAATCTCGACGACGACATTCGTGCCGACGCGAAGATCGTCGAATTCGTCATTGGCAGCAAGACAGAAGTGCTCGTGGAGCAGTTGCTTGGGTTGAATCCGAAGGTGGTGACGTTCGGCGTCTACATCTGGAACGTGGAGGAAACGACCAAGCTCATTGCGATGTTGAAAGCCGTTGCGCCGCAGATCAAAGTTGTCATTGGCGGCCCAGAAGTGAGTTTTGAGACCACCGAGCAACGCATCTTCGTGCTGGCCGATCATGTGATCACCGGGCAGGGCGATGTGACGTTTAACAAGCTCGCGCGCGCGCTGCTGCACGGGCCACGACCCTTGATGAAAATACACGTCGGCGAAGCGTTTGAGCTGGATGATCTGAAGCTGCCGTACGAGTACTACACCGATGAGGACATCGCGCAGCGACATCTCTACGTCGAGGCGTCACGCGGTTGCCCGTTCAAGTGTGAATTCTGTTTATCCTCGCTCGACAAGACGGCAGAACCGTTCAACACCGAGCGATTCCTTGCGGAGATGGGCAAGCTCTACGACCGTGGCGCTCGCACGTTTAAGTTCGTCGACCGCACGTTCAATCTGAACATCAAGACATCGCTCGCGATTCTTGATTTTTTCCTCGAACGGATCACCGCTAAGCCTGACGATCCCTGTTTTGCGCACTTTGAACTGGTGCCCGATCATCTGCCGGAAAAATTGAAAGAAACCATCGCGAAATTTCCTGCGGGAACACTGCAATTCGAGATCGGAATCCAGACCTGGAATCCCGAAGTACAGGGCCATATTTCGCGCAAACAAAATAACGTTAAAGCGAAAGACAACATTCGCTGGTTGCACGAAAACTCCAACGCACACATGCACGTGGACTTGATCGCTGGCTTGCCATCTGAAACATTTGCGAGCTTTGGCGAAGGCTTCGACACGCTGGCGCGATTGGGGCCCCACGAGATTCAGGTCGGCGTGTTGAAACGCCTGCGCGGCACACCGATTATTCGCCATTCCGAGGCGTTCGCCATGCGCTACAACCCGGAGCCTCCATACAACATTCTGTCGAATAAAGAGCTATCGTTCGCCGATCTGCAACGCATCACTCGCTTCGCACGCTTCTGGGATTTGATCGGCAACTCGGGGCGATTTACGAACACCTTGCCGCTGGTTTTGCAGGAAGTGCCAACGAGCGCGTTCGAGCGTTTCCTTGCGCTCGCCGACTGGCTCTACGCCGAGACTGGCGCGACGCACAAGATCGCGCTTGAGCGCTTGTTCGATCTGGTCTACCGTTGGCTCGTCGGCGATGGATGCATTGAGCTAGAAGTGGCACAGCAAGCCATTTTGGCGGATTATCAGAAGAGCGGCAGCAAGGGCCGTTTGTCGTTCATGACGCGTGGCCTCACGGCGGCGGACGACCTAATTGCGGCGGGAAAAAGCGCCACGCCTGCCCGTCAGAGACGTCATTTGGCGGTTGCTGCGCAGCTATAGCTTTTTCCTAAAACCGCCGCTGTATTGGAGCTATAGCGAGTAAAATGCAAAAGTCGACATGTGATTTTTACAGCCGCTACCCCGCACTTAGTGGTCGTTTCCGGAAAAAGCTGAATATCGCGAACGAGAGCTTTGTCAGCACCTAGCGCAGCGCAAACAACAACCCAAGCGGAATAAAAACAATGCTTGCAATGTTGCCGACGAGTACGATTGAGGCGACCTTTTCTGGCTCCTGTTTGTAGTGATCGGCGACCAAAAAATTGAGTACAGCGGGCGGCAACGAAGCGAACAAAAACATGAGGCCAATCTGCTCTTTAGTCATCGGCAACCAACCTACCAGCAAGCCTGCGACGAACAATCCGGTGAGTGGACAAACAGCCGCGCCGAGTAGCGAATTTGAGAAATCTTCGCGCTTCACATCGAGCATGCGCACGCCCAGCGAGAGCAGCATCACCGGAATCGTGCAGTCGCCAATCATCTTCATGGGCGTGTGCACGCTATCGGGCAGATGAGTGCCGGTGAGGCCTAGCGCCGCGCCGATGATGGTCGCCCAGATCATTGGGCTCTTCGCCAGCGCTTTGAGGTCGGCATGCTTGTTTACGATGAACGCACCGACCGTGAAATGCAGCAAATTCGAAGTGGTGAACAGGGCCACCATCCCCGCAACACCCGGTGCGTCAAA
>JBDSYI010000463.1:0-4535 GCA_039925745.1 Casimicrobium sp.
GCGTATCTTGCCGAGTTTGCGCCGAACCTGCCAATCAAATCGCTCGCCGACATCATGGCGTTTAACGAGAAAAATCGCGATCGCGTGATGCCGTATTTCGCGCAGGAACACATGGCACGCGCCGCTGCAAAAGGCGGGCTCGCTAGCCAAGAATATCTCGATGCACTCTCCAACAATCGTAAGTTCTCGCGCGAAGAAGGCATCGACAAAGCCTTGCTGGACAACAAGCTCGATGCATTGGTCGCGCCAAGCGGCAGCCCGGCCTGGCTCACAGATTTCATTCGCGGCGACAACAGCGGCGGTGGGTTCTCATCAGCCGCAGCGGTCGCAGGCTATCCGCACATCACCGTGCCCGCCGGGTTTGTGAGTGGCTTGCCGGTCGGGATTTCGTTTGTTGGCACGGCGTGGAGCGAGCCGAAGTTGATCGCAATGGCGTATGCGTTTGAGCGGGCAACAAAGCATCGGCGCGCGCCGGGGTATTTGAAGACCGCAAAGTTGTAGCGAATGCGGCCTTTTCCCCTATAACTTTAGCGGGAAACGTCTATTAAACGGGGGCTAGGTCTGAATTTAGTCGTAAGTCGACTATGTCATAAACGTCCATTTAGCCCCCATCAAATATGACGTTCAGACATAAGCTGAAGTTAAACTGTTGCCAGTTTTGAGGCCAATGGCACAGCACCCCTACTTGACCGGAACCCAGTCTCCGTGATCGCTTACGCGCCACTTCTTGTCGGTCTGGATCACTGTGGCAATGCCGCGCTGGCGGCGACCGTTGAGTTCCGCCTCAAACGCGATCAATGCGGTTGCACCATCAATCGAACCGCCGAGCACTTTGCAGCGTTGCGGCGCACTCTTGTTGCTTTCGCGGCGTAGCGCCCAATCGCGTTCCACCACTTGTTTCACGGTCTGTGGCTGACCGGCGGCTCGGCTACGCTCGGCGACATCAGCGGCGCTAGGCAGGCGTTTCGTGCGCGTCAGCGTTTTGAAGTACGTTGCCGCGTCCTTGTCGATCTCAAAACTGCGGCAATAGCTGGCCACTGCGCGGCCGGGCGCGCCGCCGTTGGCCGGCAAACGTTTGCCTCGCCTGGCATAGTCGGGCAGCTCGACCGGCGGCGGCTCCTTCGGTTGCACGATGGGTTCCGGCACAACCGGCGCGGGAGCACGGGCGGGCGCGGGAATCGCTGGCGACGACGAAGGGTTCGTTTCCGTGGCAACGGTTGCCACAGCCGGGGGTGACGCCGTCGTTGGCGGCGCGGCAGTCGGCGTCACGCACCCTGTCAACACCGTTGTCAGCGTCAGCGCCAATGCGATCGCCACAGCCCCACCCATACCCTGCGCCGCGGGCCGCGCGGTAACCGTCGCAGGATGTGAGTAATGGCGATTTTTAGTCATGTGACGAGCGGTCAATGGACAAATTACAAACAATCGTAAGCATAGGCCACCGTCATACAGCGGGCAAAACATCGCTTGATGCGGTGATTAAGCGATTCACTGGTGCTCCGGATTTACCGATTCGGCAACAACAACACGCGCTGACCCTTCGTATGCGACGGCGCGACAAACAGCGCATCGATGCTGGCCCACGGCAACGGTTTGGCAAAGAGGAACCCCTGACCCTCAGCGCAACCTTGGTCGATCAGATACATCCGTTGTTCGGTGTGCTCGATACCTTCGGCAATCACGCGTAGCTTCAAGCTGCGCGCAAGCGAAATAATTGCCCGGACGATGGCGCAATCGGTGCCGTCGCTCGGTACGCCGACGACAAAACCGCGATCGAGTTTGACGCCGTGTACCTGAAACTGCTTGAGGTAGGCCAACGATGAGTAGGCAACGCCAAGGTCGTCAAGCACCACGCGTGCGCCGAGACGATGCAGCGCACGCAGCACGCCCGGCGCGAGATCAAGTGACGCGACCAGCGCGCTCTCGGTAATTTCGAGCTCCAGACTTTGCGCGGGAAAATCATGCCGCTTCAGGATGTCGCGCAGCTGCTCGATAAACGTCGCGTCCCGCAACTGTAGCGCCGACACATTCAACGCGAGCGTGAGCGGGCGACCGTATGCGACCTGCCAGCGTGCCACATCGCTCACGGCGCGTTCGGCAACGATTTCGCCGATGGAACTGATCAGGCCCACATCCTCGGCAAGCCCGATAAACGAATCCGGCATCAACAGACCCCGTGTCGGATGTCGCCAGCGCACCAGCGCTTCCAGCCCCATCAATTCGGCGTCTGTCAGCGATACCTGAGGCTGGTAGAACACTTCCAGTTGACCAAGCAGCAGCGCCTTACGCAGCTCCTCGACCAGCGAGATGCGGTTCTGTGCGACGACCGCGAGTGCGCTGTGAAACACCCGGAACGCATCGCGCCGCGTTGACTTGGCGTCGAGCATTGCCAGATCGGCGTAGCGCAGCATCAACTCAAACGTTTCGGCATGCTCAGGAAATATGCAGACGCCGACGCTGGCCGTGACCTTGAATTCCATGTCATCAATTTGCATGGCAACCGAGAGCGCTGCGACGATATCGGCGGCGATGATCTCTGGGGTCGACGACGTATCGCCGCAGGGTAGCAACATCGCGAACTCGTCACCGCCAAGCCGCCCCACGATGGCACGTTCGGGCGCGTTAGCATCGAGTCGTCGCCCGACCTCGCGCAACACGCGATCACCGATCGCGTGTCCGACCGAATCGTTGATCAGCTTAAATCGATCCAGATCGATAAAGTACAGCGCGGCGCAACGACCTGGCGTGGCGCGCACCAATTCCAGTTCGACCATTGCAGCGGCTTCAAACGCGCCACGATTCTTCAGACCCGTCAACATGTCGATCGTGGCCAGAATCGTGAGCCGTTGTTCAGCGAGGCGGGCGTCCGTCACATCGCGAAAATTCAGGATGACACCGCGCACCGCGTCGTCAGCCAGCGCGCTGTTGCCGATCGCCGAGAGATGACGCCATGATCCGTCGCTATGGCGAAAGCGTGACACCGTCTCGGTTCCGGAATTGGTCCCGGCGATCACGCGCGCGAACTCGCGTTCGCCCTTGCCGCGGTCTTCCGGGTGCACCCAATCAAAGATCAGCGTTCCGAGCAGCTTTTGCGGCTCGACCCCTAACGTGAACTTGCAGGCAGGACTGGCGTAAGTGACGGTTCCGTCGCGCGTACAGATCACCGTGACGACCTGCGCCTTCTCGGTCATCGCACGAAAGCGCCGCTCCGATATGGCGACTTCCTGCTGGGCTGCCCGCTCCGCAGAAATGTCCTCGACCGTTCCCTCGTAATAGGCGATATTGCCCAACGCATCGCGGACCGCATGCGCATGCTCACGGATCCAGATGGGCTCACGTGAATTGTGCCGATAGACTTCGGAAATGAAATCGGAGACAAAACTCTGCGTTTGCACGAGCCGCAAGAACTCATCGCGTCGGCCGACATCAACGTACCACTCCGATCCGATGCTGTTCACGGCGGACAGCATTTCGGCTTCCGAGCGGTAACCGTTGAGCTTGACTAATGCCGCATTCGCACGCAATTGCCGACCTTCGGGCGTTGAGCGATATGCGCCAATCGGCAGCAGGTCAAACAGCGACGAGAAGTTTTCATCAGCCATACTATGGACGGGCTTGGGCGACAGGTTGGTGTACGAAATATTCAGGGTGCTTTAGGAAATACGCTCGCCCCAATTAAGCCCATATTATCGAAAAGAGGCAACCCCTGCCACTCACGGGCAGGGTACCCACCGAACCCCAAAACTCACATTCACAACACTGGCCCACGTTTCTACCCACGCTCCCGTGCTGTGTGCCCGCTAGCTGGCCATGTAATTCAACGGCAGCACGGTGGTTTCTTTGACTTTTTCCAGGACAAAAGCGGACTTCACATTCACCACGCCAGGCAGCGTCAGCACCCGGTCCATCAGAAACGCGGTGTAGTGCTTAAGGTCGGGCATCACTACCTGCATCGTGTAATCCATTTCGCCGGACAGCGAATGACACCACGTCACCTCGGACCAGGTTTGCACCGCCGCTTTCAGGCGATCCCGCGCCTTGGCATCGCGTTTATCCAGTGCCACATCTAAATGCACAGTCATGCCCAGACCGATTTTTTCCGGGTTGAGCAGCGCGGCGTAGCTTGAGATGATGCCGTCCTCTTCCAGCGCACGAACGCGGCGCAGACAGGGCGAGGCCGAGAGCGAAACCTTCTCTGCCAGCTCGATGTTTGATAGACGGCCATCCGCCTGAAGTGTCTCCAAAATGCGCAAATCGGTGCGATCCATGACTTATGTGCCTAGCTTGAACAGTACTGCGCAAATATAAGCCCCATAACGACCGATTCGCGGGCACATTTGCAGCATCATTGCGCGCAGCTTGAGATAAAACTTAGTCTGAAAATTTACGCACAACGAAAAGGCTACTCAGATGACATCGCAATTTCAGACTTGGGACAATCCTATGGGCACCGACGGCTTTGAATTCATCGAATTCGCCGCGCCCGACCCTGTGGCGATGGGCAAACTGTTTGAGCAGATGGGCTTCTCGGCGGT
>JBDSYI010000464.1:0-2975 GCA_039925745.1 Casimicrobium sp.
ACGCGCCAAAACTCGTCCCAATCCAACGGACCAAAATCATAGTGACCGCGCTCGGCGTTCCATTTGAGCAATGGATCAGGCAGTGTGAGCCCAAGATACGCCGCCTGCGGCACCGTCACGTCGACAAACGTTTGTCGCAAGTCGTCGTTGCTGATGCGCTTGATGCCCCAGGCACTTGCCTGCCCGCTGTGCTCGGAATCGCTGTCGTGCGGGCCGAACATCATGAGCGTTGGCCACCACCAGCGATCAACTGATTCCTGCGCCAACTGCTTCTGCGCCGCAGTTCCCTCGCACAGCGCACGCACGATATCGAAACCCTGACGCTGATGAAAAGATTCTTCCTTGCAAACGCGAATCATCGCGCGCGCGTACGGCCCGTAGCTGCATCGACACAGTGGCACCTGATTCATGATCGCGGCACCATCTACGAGCCAACCAATCGTGCCGATGTCGGCCCAGCTATCGGTAGGATAGTTAAAGATGCTCGAGTACTTCGCTTTGCCGGAATGCAGTGCGTCAATCATGTCGTCACGGCTCGCGCCCAAGGTCTCAGCAGCCGAGTACAGATAGAGCCCATGACCGCCCTCGTCTTGCACCTTCGCCAGCAAAATCTCTTTTCGCTTAAGCGACGGCGCACGCGTTATCCAGTTGCCCTCGGGAAGCATGCCGACGACTTCCGAATGTGCGTGCTGCGAAATTTGCCGGATTAAGCTCTTCCGGTACGCCACCGGCATCGCGTCCTGCGGCTCAATTTTTTCGTCGCGAGCGATACGGGCGAGAAACTGCGCGTCGGCGGCAGACACGGAAGGATTCGCAGCGACAGGGTCTGGATTCGGAAGGTCAAGCGATTGCGTGTACATATAAAACCTCTCGCTGACCGTCGGGAACGATCAGAACAATGCGAAATAGTATTCCCGACCGACCGGTCAGTCAAATCTGAATTCCAGCTAAAGAAACCGGCGAATTGGACACCTATGAATCGAACCGGTAACAACTGTGGCGTTCAGCGAGTCGCGATCCCACCTGCATAGGTAGGATTCAGGTCGATGGTTGTCCTTTTCATCGAACACAAATGACGCTAGCATCCGCGAGTGACCGTGAAATTGGCAGCCCATCGCCAGCCGGTGTTGATGTGCCGTTGAACGCGCATCGGCTTTCCATTTGAACCTGCGTACAAGGCGCTTCGGGCCGCGATGCAGGCACCAGCGTCGCGCTGCGAACGAAGGGGTTTCGCAGTTTTGGAGAATGAGTGGCAGAGTCCCGCATCGCCCGCTTGACAAAGGTTCCGTTCGGTGAAAACGAACCGCTGTTGCATCGCGCCCTAGAAGCTGGCGGCGTCGGCCTCTGGGACTATTTTCCCGAGAGCGGGTTGATCGATCTCTATCACAACGTTTTGTCGTTTCAGACTTTGAAACCAGGCCGATATTACGGCCCCGTCGACGAATTCACTGACCACGTGGTCGCCGACGACCGAGGCGCGATTGCCCGGCTGCTTAGCGATTGCGCTGCCGCTGAACCCACCGTTGAGGCTGAATTTCGCATCCGGACCCACGCTGGCAAAATGGTGTGGCTATCGTGTCGTGGCCAGCGCACCGTCGGGAACGATAGCAGCGCGCGCTATGTCGGCACGCTAGCGGACGTCAGCGTGGCTGCAGAGCGGGAGTTGCAGTTGCTCTCGTATCACGAATCCTTATTTTCTCTGGCGCGCGATCCGCTAGTCGTGGATCGGGCTGACTTTCTGACAGCGGCAAAACACATCATTTCGCAAACTTCTGCCGCTTTGAAAGTGGCACGCGGCAGCTTGTGGCAATTCGCTAATGACTATAGCCGTCTCGATTGCCTGTATCAGCTGGATACGCGGCAAGCCGACGAGTCGCTGGGCCCGGATACCTCGCTGATGCGAATCCCGACTACCACGTTGTTGGCGGCTGATTTTCCAGTCTATTTCGCTGCGGTGGTTCAGCGGCGCAGTCTCCCAGTTGAAAACGCGCGGGTGGACGACGTTTTGCGCGAATTCCGCGCTGCGTATTTACCGCAAACTGGCGTCCGTGCGTTGCTTGATGTGCCCGTTTTTGACCACGGTCAGCTGTGGGGCGTGGTGTGCTTCGAGGACTGCGCAGCTCCTCGTGCGTGGGATACCGACGCTGAGGCGTTCGCAAGCTCTGCGGTTGACCTCCTGGCGCTCGCGCATGAAGTGTCGCAGCGCGCAAAGTCCGAGGCCGAACTTGCAGTCACTCGCGAACGGCACCGGGCGTTCATTCAGGCCAGCCATGACTCGATCTGGTCGGTCGACATTCAGGTGCCAATTGATGTGACTCTGCCGCCAAACGAGCAGTTGATCGCGCTGCGACAACACGCATGCATCGATGACGCGAATGATGCGTTCGCTCGCGATTATCAGTTAGATCTGAATGAACTGATTGGCCGCCGTCTGGTGAACTTTATGCCCGAGTTGTTTAAAGGCTCGTCGCTGCGAGACTGGATTGAGCGGGGCTATCGATTGAGCGAACGCGAGCTGCGCCTTAGAGTCAAGGGCGAAGACCATCACTGGCTGTCATTGACCTTACTCGGAGTCGTGGAGGACGGCAAGCTGGTGCGGATGTGGGGCGCGCGAAAGAACATTACCGACCGTCGGCGCTATCAGTCACTGCTTGAGCATCTGGCATTTCGCGACCCTTTGACCGGTCTGTTGAATCGTCAGCGTCTGGTGAGCGAGGTCAACGAGCTGATCGATGGTTCGACCGCCGCTGGCGGCGGCAGCGTCGCAACACTTTTGTTACTCGATTTAAACCAGTTTAAAGACATCAACGACACGCTCGGTCACGGTGCTGGCGACGAGGTGTTGCGTCAGATGAAAGAGCGTTTCGATGTGGCGCTTGCGGATGAAAATGCGATTGCGGCGCGCTTGGGCGGCGACGAATTTGGCGTCTTCGTTCGGGGCATAGGTACTGCCGAAGGCGCAATGCGAATTGGCG
>JBDSYI010000465.1:0-2568 GCA_039925745.1 Casimicrobium sp.
CGACATCGCGCTGCACCACGCGCTTGACCGACAGCTCAGCGTATTGGCTCCACTGCCCGGCAGCACGACCACTGCTGTTGTCGAACACCAGCTCAACGCTGGCACGGGCGACCGGTTTTCGGTCGCCACCGCCGTTAAAAATGACGTCATCCATCGATTCGCCACGTAACGCGGAGGCCTTGCTCTCGCCCAGCACCCAGCGCACCGCGTCGATCACATTGGATTTGCCGCAACCGTTGGGGCCGACGATGCCGATCAACTGCCCTGGCAGCGCGATGGTGGTCGGGTCAACAAAAGACTTGAACCCGGAAAGTTTGATGGAAGTAAGGCGCATTCAGTACGGACGGTGGGCGAAAGGAGCAATTCGTGGTGGTTCAACGCCTGCGACGTCGTCTGACCCGATAAAATCAGGTTTGATTATAGGTGCTCCCTGCACCTTGATAATCTGGCGTCAATCTCTCGCTAAACCATTGAAAATACGAAGAAAAATATGTCCGAACGTCAATCAAGCCAACCGTCCCAGCCCCAGACCACGCTGGACACTTTCGCGAACGCGCATCCGGCCCGGGATTATCTGATCCACATCCAGATTCCCGAGTTCACCTGCCACTGCCCGCTCACAGGTCAGCCCGACTTTGCGCATTTCACGATTGAATACATCGCGGACGATCTCTGCATCGAGCTCAAAGCGCTCAAGATGTATATGTGGAGCTTTCGGGACATCGGCGCGTTCCATGAAAAAGTCACCAACGACGTGCTCGACAAGATTGTCGCCACCATTGCACCGCGATTTGCTCGCGTGACCGCACGCTGGAATGTGCGTGGCGGCATTTACACGAACGTCGTGGCTGAACATCAGGCGGCGGGTTGGACGGCCAAACCAGTTGTGGATTTGACGCGGTTTGGGTTGGCTAATCCGGCGGCGGTTTAGGCGGTAGACGAGTAGGGTGGGCACCCTGCGCCCACCCCTTTCCTCATGAGATGGTTTGGTGGGCAGAGGCTGCCCACCCTACGGGAACTCTGAGGCTCATTTTGCTACTTCTACGAACAAATTTCGATATAGCTTCTACCTGAAATCCCCATTTAACGAGGGATAGATTGCCATTTGATCGTTTATCGACAAATGCCATTTTACGCCACTAGCCCATACAGAATGGTTGATTTGGCCTAAAGCTGCTGCAGCTTCATCACCATCGCAACAGCGACCCCGCTCCTCCAAAAGCGCCACCACCAGCAGTCACGACGACGCCGATCAGCACGCTGGTCAGGACAGCGACGGCGACCGCTGCTTTGATGAGGTCATAGAGCGATGCGAATCCCGGTGAAGCTGGCGAATTGAGCCACTGGAGCAGCCCGCGTGGCGCGTTCGGCATTTCCGCAGCGGGAGGAACGCCTGTCCGATAGTTTGTCACCGCGTTCTTCGCGGAAACAAACGAGTCGCGCAGGAATCGGCCCGACTGCGCGAACGCGACCCAAAGCAACGTCGAGAGCACGCCGCCAATCACTATGTAGCCGAAACGCTTGATGGTGGGCACCGCGACAAGCTTTGGCAGCGCGCCTTGCAGCAGCTTGGGTATTGCGACCTGGAGTTGTCGCCAGAAAATAGTCAGGATACCCGGCATCTTTTGCGCCTTGTAGCTCTCCCGCACCAGCGCCATTACCGCTAGCAGTGTGTCATCTACAGCCTTTTCATGATCTCCCGCATTCCAGGCCGGCGCTAACTTCGATTCGAGAATGCGACGCACGTCGACGTCGGTGAGCACACCTTCGAGGCCGTAGCCTACCTCCAGCCGTGCGACTTTGTCCTTGGCAAAAATCGACAAGATCGCTCCGTTGTCGAGTCCCTTGCGACCGAGCTGCGACTGCTCGGCCACGGCAATGGTGAAATCTTCAACCGGGATCGCGGGCAACTGCGGATAGATTGCCAACGCAATCTGCGTCGACGTTTCTGTTTCAAAATTCGCAAGATTGACGTTAAGCCAGCTCGTGAACTCCGGCCGCAGCGCGCCTGCGAAATCGTTGGCGAAAACGGTCAGCGCAGTGGCCTGCACGCCGGTGTCCGCGGCATGCGAATTGACATCGCCGACCGCGTTCGCCGCTTCCGGTTTTACCCAGTGCGATACGGCGGTGATTGCCAGCCAGAAGACCAACCAGCCGATCCAGAACCCCACCATGAGTTTCAAGCCGTTCGGCTTTTGTTTTGTCGCATCATCAATGGTTGTGGATTTGCGCACAGGAGGGCTCTCAGACAAGGGTGCTGTCGGTCTCTATTTTTATCCCTTTTTTGCGGCGGGCGCGAAAGCAGTGCGGACCTGGCCGTTCGCTTGATAATGAGTTACAACAAGTGAAGTCGCGACTAAGCTTTGCCGCCGTCCGCGCCGTCTAAGCGATGGCAGCCCTTGCAACACAACCCCACGATCTGAATTTTATGGAGTGTTCCACATGAATCATTTCCGTCGCTCCCTGAATCTTCTGATCGCTATTTGCACAGGGTTTGTGGCTGGTTGTAGCTCGTCTGAAGCGCCCGTCACCGTCATCAAGCACGGTCCGTTCGAACTATTTGTGCAG
>JBDSYI010000466.1:0-13956 GCA_039925745.1 Casimicrobium sp.
GTGAGGCGATGTCCAAACCCGGCGATTTCGCCACCGCGCTGGCACAACTCAAGCGGTGTCAGGGCCGCACGCTCGTTTGCTACACGGCGCTGTGCTTACTGGCACCGGAGCATGCGCCGCTGACTGACGTGATAACGACAAAAATCGCCTACCGCAATCTCCCTGACGACGCCCTAATCGCGTACCTCGAGCGCGAAAAGCCGTTCGATGCGGCAGGCGCGGTGAAAGTCGAGACCAACGGTATCACCCTGCTCTCCGCTGTGCGCAGCGACGACCCCACGGCCATCATTGGGCTGCCACTGATCCGATTGACTGATTTTCTGCGTGAGCTGGGCGCACTATGAGCGGAACGCTGTACCTCGTGCCTAACCTGCTGGGGCTCTGCGACCCCGCTGACGTATTGCCTGCCCGCACATTGCTCAGCGCCCGACAACTCTCGCACTTCATCGTGGAAACCCCAAAAGTCGCCCGCGCTTTCCTGAAAACTGTGTCGTCCGCGCGAGTGATTGCCGATATCGCGATGGTGCCCTGCGATCCAGCCAAAACAGCGATTGATCAATGCGCCGCATGGCTCAAAGCGGGCGTTGACGTCGGCGTAGTATCGGATGCCGGTTGCCCTGGCATGGCCGATCCAGGCGCGGTGTTCGTAGCGCTCGCGCATCAGATTGGCGCGAAGGTCGTGCCCCTAGTGGGGCCCTCGTCGGTACTGCTCGGCCTGATGGCTAGCGGAATGAACGGTCAGTTGTTCACATTCCACGGCTATCTGCCAAGCAAAGCGCCAGAGCGCGAAGGTGCATTGAAAATGATTGACCGCTTGGTCAAAACTACCGGCGGTACACACATATTCATCGAAACACCGTACCGCAACGCGCCCTTGATTGACGCCATTCGCGCGACGGTCAGCGGCACCATTGATCTATGTGTCGCGCAGGCGCTTTCAACCGCACAAGAAACCATCGTCTGCAAACAGCTCAGCGCGTGGACCGATGCGGATGGAGTGCGGCTCTCACAGAAAGAGCCGACACTTTTTTTGCTGGGCACACGGCAGTAGTCCTCATTTTCGCGTCGTGCATGGCACGAGTCGGTCAACCGCTTTATCGTATACGCCAGATTCCGTATGGGCAACATGCGATTTTCATCGAAAGTCGATTGTTGTCATAAATCGGCGGTAGCCCCGGTTGAAACGCCATTTCACGAAAAAGTTATTGCGCGTTGATTGACGTCCCTGTGGTGGCAGCGACAATGGCGTGCCGACCACTTTTCCTCGACATCGCCTCAATTGCATGCAACCCGCTATCCCGACTGACCTCGTGCGCCACGAGCTTGAGGCGGTATGCAGCAGCGCTGCTTTTGTGCGCTCGCCGCAGCACCAGCGTCTGCTTCGCTACCTGGTGCAGGAACTGCTCGGGGATCGCTTGGCCAATTTACGAGAAATTCATCTCGGCGTGCACATATTTGGACGTGCAGCCGCTCATTTCGACCCCGCTACGGACAGCACCGTCAGGGTAGAAGCACGCCGACTGCGGGTGCGTCTCAAGCGCTACTACGCAAACGCTGGAGCCAGCGCACGGGTGATTATCGAACTGCCGCTGGGAAGCTACATCCCCACGCTGCAATGGACAACCTCGCTGCCACGAACCGATGACGGTAACAAACTTCATCCTGTACTGGCTGTGCTTCCGCTCGACGGCCTGGGTGGCATCGAAAATAGCGACGTTTCGGCATGGAGCGACGCGCTCACCGAAGAAATCACCGATGCACTGGCCCGCTTGCCTGACCTGCGAGTGGTCGCTCGCACGTCGGCAATGCAATTCAAAAACGTTCGCCGTGACATTCGCGAAATCGCAACGGCATTGTCAGCCGATATCCTCATCGAAGGCAGCCTGCAGCAGGAGAACGATCAGCTGCGTGCCATTGTGCAGATCGTCGCGGCCAACGACGGGCTGCATTTGTGGTCGGACTCGGTTATCGGTGCCGCCTCCGCGCGTTTCCGCTTTTTTGACAGAGTGACCGCCATGGTTCGTGCTGCGTTACCGGGCGTTATCGCAACGGTGCGTCACGAGCCAGAGGCAACAGTCATGACCGCTAGCAACGTGTCTGGCAACGAGTCACCGCATGCGGATGCTTATGCCACTGCGTCCGCATCAAGCGCTGCTACGCCCGTCGTCTCGGAAGCGGTTCGAGATCTTTTTGAACGCGGCACTATCGCGGTTCGCGTACGCACTACCGATTCGATTGCCCGCGCCACGGCACTTTTCTTGCAGGTCACGGCCGACGCACCCGACTTCGCGCGCGGGCACGCGGCTTATGCCATCGCACTGCTGCAAGAGGTGGGCATGACGATGCGCGCGGCCGCCGACGTGGCACCGCTGATGCGGGCTGCGGTTTCGAGAGCATTGGCGCTCGATCCGCAGCTGCCTGAGGCGCACGCCACACTCGGTACGTTTTCTTTCTATTACGAACACGATTGGCCAGGTGCGGAGCGCTCACTGTTGCGCGCCATTCACTTTGGCCCGAGCATTGCCTCCGCGCATCGCTCGTACGCGTTCGGCCTCATGTTCATGCGTCGCTTTGACGAAGCTGAACACAATTTTTTGAATGCGCGAGCGCTCGATCCGCTGGACGCACAAACGCGTGTGCATCAAGGCCTGCTGCGACTGTATCAACGCCGCTTTGACGAGGCGCGCGTTGTGTTTGGAGGCATGCTGGAGGCCAACGCTAACAACGTCATCGCTCGGACTCTCCTGGCATACACCTGCCTGCATTCGGGTGATGTGTCGCACGCTGAAAGGCATTACCGCGAGACCATCGTACGTCATCCCGATCTAAGTATCGGTCACTGCGGGCTTGCGCTTGCGCTGGCGAGGGTCGGTCGCATTGCCGACGCCAGGCGGTCGCAAACCGACCTGGTGGAGTACGCCAAAACCGCATTTGTTTCACCGTATCAGTTCGCGATGATCGAATGCGCCTTGGGCAACGACGTTGCGGCGCTGCATGAACTGGAGCGCGCGGCAGTCACGTGTGACTACAACTTCTTGTGCAGCGCGGTCGATCCCGCCTTTGATCGACTGCACAACACGCCGGGCTGGATGGCGCTGATGCGTCGCTTCGGCTTTCCAGAGAACTAAATCAACGCGGCACGAGCGTCGCCGCACTTTGTGACGCAACCGGTGTGTGCTTTGCGATTTGTCACCTATCTGTAACCTGCTGCTGGTTGTCTGAGCCCGAGCAAAGCTGCACAATGAATTTGCAGCAATTTTCGCTGCTCAGTTGCTCTGACAAAAGGGGGTTGCATGACACTCGCCGCTGTGCTTCAACGCTCACTGCGCGCCGCCATCACTGCAACAGCGACGATGGTGATCGCGATTGCCGTCTGGGCCGATCCGGCTGACCCGTCTGACCCCCGCGTCGTCGCGCTAGCGAGCAGCCTCAGTAATAGCCCCGCTGCAATCCATCAGTACGTCCGCGACAACATCGGCATCGAGGTTTATAGCGGAAGCATGCGCGGCGCGCGCGGTACGCTGGCCAGTAAGGCGGGCAATCCGCTTGATCGGGCGAGTCTGACCGTCGCTTTACTGCGGGCAGCGGGCTTTGTTGCTCGATACGCGCAGGGCACACTCAGCACGCCACAGGCGGAGGAACTGTTCGCGCGAATGTTCACTGACCCTGCACGAATTCTGGGATGCAGCAATAACCCGCCAGGTTTTTCAGGTAACGCGCGAGCCGACCTGGTTGCCGGACTTCAAAGCCATACATGGGTTGAATACCGCAGCGGCAGTAGCGGCCCTTACACGACCCTTGACACGGCATTCGCTAGCGCGTCGCCGGGGCAAACTTTTACCGTGGTCACGCAGAATTTTGACGCCATCCCAGTGAATCAGCGCCATACAGTGCGCATCCGCCTTGAGGTTGAAACGTTTACACAGGCTGCGGCCGCCTTCGGTCTTGCGCTTGGTAGCCAGATGGTGCTTGATCAAAGCTTTGATTCCGCCGACCTTGTCGATAAGCCTATAACGGTCAGCCATTTTGTCGATTCGTATAGGCCCCCTTCGCTCACTATCGCGGCGACGCAGAACAAATATTCGCCCTACCTGACCGTCGGCGACAGCCGCACAAGTCTGAGCACCTACGAGATCATTCGCGGCAGCGACTACAGCGAAATCCTCACCAGTTTTCCTATCGGAAGCATTCTGGTAACCGGCGTTTTCGTGAACATTGACGTGACCGACTCATCGGGGCAAACGACGAGTTATCGCCGACCGATGTATGACCGTATCGGTTACGTAACACGCATGCTCGGCGGCTCGGTATCGACTTCTGCTGCCGCCCTCACACAACCCGTATTGAGTGAGCTCGATTTGATGACGATCAGCGTGAGTCCTGCCCGTCAAGCGCTTGACGATTTCGTGACACGCAAAGCTCGTCTCGACAGCATCCAGAGTCAGCTCACCGCACTCTCCGCGCAAGTCAGCGCGCTACCGGCACCGGGACTTCGCGACGCGACCCAGCAGGCAACGGTCAGAGGCGCAATCAATGCCAGTCGATACGCCCTGATTGCTGGCAATGAGCTGGCACTTGCTTCGTTGCTCGGTGCTGCCGACAAGCAAGCCGACGACCACGCGCTACGAACCCTGGTGAAGGCGTACATCGCCTCGCCGAAAATCACGCTGGCGCAATCACGGTTATTAACCGATTCGATTGTGACTTCGCTCGATATCAGGAAAAACGATTTGCGTGTAATTCCGTTGCCGGGCATTGCCTACCAAAACGCGCGAAATTTCGAGCGAAATCGTGGACTTGGCGAATCGATTCTCGAAGGCCAAATTCTCTCCAGAATGACTGGAGACCCGAGCCAGTCTATCGCCTCGGTGCTTACCGGAATGCCTGACGCCTCCGGCTATCTTCCTGTGACGAGTGTGAATCTGAGCGTGATCGACACGCTGAATTTGTCGCAGCAGGCGAAGCTGCGGATCACAGAGGCGGTGCACGCTGGACGTGCCATCCTCGCGCCAATTAATCCAGTCATAGTGAGCGGAAAACCGGTCACCGCATGGCTTGAAACTGATCCTAACACCGGGTACACCATTAGCACCATGGAGGACGGCTCGCACGGTTCCATCGTCGAGTACGCGTTCACGCTTAAAGAGTTCTACACCAATGGACCTACGGCCAATCTGGAGCATCTGATCGGTCGTGTGGAAGCGGTCGGCCTATTCGGCATCGCGTTGACCGCGGCGATCATAGAGTCCGTAGCGCAAAACCGCCCCTTTGATGGCATCGTTCAGGATCTTCGCGCCACCGTCGGGCCCATTCTTAAAGGTATCGTCAAAGATCTCAAGACGCTGCTCAAGGGCTGGAAATTACTCCCCAAAGATCTGAAAGCCCAGGGTGGTGCGGTCAAGGAACTGATGACGGGTCTCGTAGATGGTCTTGATGACATGGCGAAAATGTTTCTCGGCGAGGACGGTGACCCGCCGCTGCCAGGCACCCTCTTCTCCTCGGCCACGCCGCAGCTACCAGGCCCGCAAGCACCCAGCGCGACGCCGGGATTGACGCTTTCGAGCGCGATTGATACTCGCTTCACTCTTCCGTTCGGCGGATCGGAGTTTCCCGGCGTTTATCTGGTTCGTGCGGTGAATACAGGCCCAATGGCCGACACGTTCCGATTTAACTCAACGGGGGGTGGCTCGAGCCTCGCGATCACCGATGTTCAATATGTATTGCCTTCCCTGAAAATTCCTGCGGGCGGCACCGCTGAGTTTCACGTCTGTATGCAGCCGAACCCCAACATTCCGACAGCAGGCACGCCCGGCAGTTTCACTATTAACGGTGCGAGCGTCACATCGCCCACGGTCACCGCCACCGTGAGCGGCAGCTTCACAACACCCGCTGCTCCGGCTCTGTCGATCTATGTGCAACCTGATCCGAGCGCGGCGCTTCCAGGAACCGCGGTCCCGGTGATGCTTACCCTCAACTCATTGGGCAATCAGGCGGTGAACGTGTCATTGGCGCTGCGACCGTTGGCCGGTCTGACGGTAACGGGGCTTCCGTCAAGCGTGAGCCTGGCTGTCGGCGAGGTCAAATCGCTGCCACTGACGGTTACCATCGCGGCGGACGTCACGCCTGGTACTGATTTCAGCGAGTTGGTGACAGCGGCGTTTGGCGCGTCGAGCCCAGTGCAGACGACGTTCAACGTTAATGTGACATCGGCCATTTCCCGTTGCATCGCACCGTCTGCGGTGCTGGCTGTCCAACTGGGGCGCGACAACTTGTCAGGCCTGCTCGGCATTCTCGCGGCGGACGTCGATACGCTTGCCACGCACCCCGACTCGGCGTCGGAGAAGCAGGCCGTACTCACCGAGATTGATGCCTTGATTACCCTGCTGAACGCGCCCTTTGTTGCGTCCACCACTTCGGGATTTGCCGCTGCACGAGCGACATTGGCCGCCGCCAGTGCGGGCGCGGTAGGGGCGGCACTCAGCTCGCTGGACACGCAATTTTGTGCGCTTAGAGCTGCGTTGCAGGCAGCGTACGGCAACGGCTTCCGCGTTTATCTCAGTCCTGCGGTGACGACCAATCTGCCGAACGCGAACACTCACGTCGACATCAACATTTTCAACGACGCCGCCAATCCGCGCGCCATGAATCTCTCGGTCACGGGCTTACCGAGCGGGGTGACCGCCACATTCAACACCGCGCGCGTGGTTGTGCCCGCGAACAACCACACCAACTCATACCAGACCCCGGAAACTTACGTCACCTTCGCCAACGGCAGTACGGCGCTAGCGTTTGACTACCAGATCGTCGTCACTCCTGAGGATGATCCGGCGAGCGTTAAGTCGGCAGCTGGACAACTAACGGTTCGCCCGGAAGTGATTCGTGTGGTCGACGTCACCACGAGCCCGCCGTATGGCAACGCGGGGACCAGCTTCACACCCACCGTTCGCCTTTTGAGCGCGGTCAACGATTCACGAGCCGCGTTCATTCGCTACCAGATTCGAGATCGCAATAACGTGGTGATGGGTACTTCAGGACCGCTTTACTACACCTTCGCCATCGGCGACAACGTACTCACGGTGCCGCTGAATGCATTCTCGACCACGGGTTACGCCGATGGGCCCTACACAATCACCGGCGTCATCACCGATGCGAGCGACAACGCCATCCCCGGTGCGACAGGCAGCGGTTCGTTCTTCGTCGGGCAACCGTTTGCCGCGACTATCACCGTCGCGCCCACTTCCATCGCGCCCGGAACCAGCACGGTCAACGTGTCACTCAATCTGGATCGCAGCCTAGTCGGACAACAAAGCATTAAGCTGCGCAGCACGCTCACGCTGCCCGCCGCGCCGATGTCCTTTGCGCGAAATGGAAACTACCTGTACGTCTGTCAATCGAGCGGCATCAGCATCGTGGATGTGACCAATCCAGATGCGCCCATCGCTGTGCCACCGAGCTTCGGCACCGCTTTGCTAACGGGTGGCTACAACAGCGTTAATTGCAGCGTCTACAGCAACCGGCTGATCGTCAACTTTGACCGCGATCTGGGCAGCAACACTGCGTCCCTAAAAGTCGCCGTGTTTGACATCGCCGGTACCAGTGCGACATCGCCTGTATTGATCACCCCAACGCCAATTAGCACCGGCAAACAATTCGGGTTTGGCGCGACTTTTCAGGGTACGAATGCTTATATTTTCACGCAGAAATATTTGTACAACCCGTTCTCTCAGTTCATCTTTGAGCAGCATGGCAATCTGCTGAAATTTGACTTCTCCAACCCGAACGCACCGGTGCTGTCGGGCGAGCTCTATCACGCCTTCACCGCGCCGACCGTCCCCGCCGACAATCAACCGGACAGCGGCGGATCGCATCTGATCTATGGCGTCGCACCGCACACTGCGAACCAAGCGCTGCTGGCGACTACCAGCTCCAGCGACGGTAACTTCGCAGGCGGCTTGGGCAGACTGCTGACAATCGACACTGCTGCGCTCAACGCCAACTGCCCCGGCGCGGTCAATCCATGCATCGTATCAACGCTTGATGTGCCACAAACGAAAGTCCTCAGCGGTGTCGCGTTTCAGGGCGGGGGAGCCGTCGTTTCCGGCGATACCCAGGGGATTTACGACAATCTGAGCGGCTTCACTGGCAACGTCACGTTCAGTGCCATTGACCTCAACAATCCGTCGGCCCCTACCGTTTCGAGCACGCTGATAACGGGGCTCAACTATCGCGAGTCTGAGGCCTGCAATCCGGCTCGGCGCAACGGTGGATCGCCGCTGCGAGCATTGACCAATAATTACTACGCCATCGGCGCGTATAACAACGCGTCCTGCACCTGGGTGATGGCGCTGGTTGACGCGGACAATCCTGCTCAACTACGTGTGCTGCCCTACGACGTACCAGACAGTATCCGCGATTTTTCGCTGAACGGCAGCCTGCTCTACGTCATCACGGCAAGCTCGGTACTCGTGTTTGACTACACAGCAATCACGGGTCCATCAATCACCGCAAACGTAGTAGTTCCAAAGGGCACCGACGTCGCATTGGTGGCCGGGTCGTTCAATCTGGCACCGTCGTCGATCGCCAGCACCGCGACCATGGACACCTATACGTGGTTGCAGCCATCCGTCGCACCAATTACATGGCAAGCAACTGTTAGCAGTATGCAACCGGGCAGCAGTCGCGACGTGGCGACCGGCGGCAGCATCGGGTTCACATTGCCTACCCTAGGCTCAGGTACGTTGACGCTGGGCGCTGCTGCGGTCACCGCGAACCACATTGTCGCGATATCACCAGCAAGCCATGCGCCGCCAATACAAATCGGGGCGCCAGCCACTTTCACCATCACGCTCAGTAATCCGGGTGCCGCTTCGGTTACCTATTCGCTGGCCGTTCAAGGCGTACCCACATCTTGGGTCAAAGCACTGGTGCCCAGTGTTGTCGTAGCCGCGAACAGCACCGCCACCACGCCTCTGATCCTGCAAACTGACATCGCAGCCAGTGGTGGCGCATTCCCGTTCCGTGTCGTCGCAACTTCGGGCGGCGCCAGCGACGCCGCCGTCGCCTCACTTGCCAACTATTACTCACCGGATTTGGGCGGTGACTACAGCAGCACGGTGTATAGCTCGACAGCTGTCGCCACACCAAACCCTGCCACTGGCGCGCTCGCCAATACCACGACAGTTACCGTCCGCCTGACTAACACGGGTACCGGAAGCGAGACCTATTACCTGGGTATCAACAGCCTGCCGATCAATATCGGAAATTTCTACTGGCATGTCAGCTTTCCGCAAGACACAGTGGCAATCGCACCGGGCGAATTTGTCGATCTCAAGGCAATGGTTGAAGTTCCCAACCACGCCGTGCTCGGCATGAACACGATCACACTCAATGTATATGCAGGCTTTGGCGGTTTACGCTCAACCGTCACCATTCTGGTCAACGTCGTTGACGCAGGCGTTTCGCTGAGTATTTCTCCAAACAGTGGCCCGACCAGTGCACCGTTCGTAGCGACCGTCACTAACCTGGCCTCGGTCGCTGACACCTTCGACCTCACCAACACCGGTCCGCTCGGCCCCACCGTAACAGCAGCGAGCAACGCCGTGACCCTCGCAGCAGGCGCGTCCACCACAGTGAACCTTACCGTCGGCAATGCCGCATCGTTCGCAGCGCCGGGCACAAGTTCATTTGGCATGCTTGCAATATCCCGAGCGAGCAGTGCTGCCTTTGCGCGGGCGAGCGCTGCAGTGACGATTCAGTCTGCGGCGGCCGTGAGCGTGATCGGGCAACCATCAAGTACGACGATCACAAGCACGCCGCTGACGAAATCAGTCAATGTGCTCATACAAAATCTTGGCAACACAGAGGACGTGTTCAATCTTGCGATCACTAGCAGCACGGGGCCCATCACCGCGCAGCTGATCGACGTGTCAGGCGGCACGACTAGTGCTGTTAACGGAATCGCGATTCCGGCGTTCTCAATCGCCGTCGTTCGGCTCACCGCGACCGTGTCCGGCGCAGCAACTGTCACGGTGCGCGCGACATCTCAGTCGAATACCAGCATCCAGTCGAGCGCCACCATCACGTTTACGACGGCCCCCACGTGCAACCTCGACATCGATGGCGACGGCCTCGTTCGCCCCAGTACCGACGGACTGCTCATCACGCGCTACCTGCTCGGACTCAGCGGCACGGCGTTGATCGAAGGTGCGTACAACCCCGCCTTCGGAACGCTCGCAGAAATAACCTCAAGGCTTGGCGTTCTGAGCAGTAACAACTGGCTTGACATCGACGGCAACGGGCAGTCGCTCGCCGCCAGCGACGGCTTATTGCTATTGCGAGCGCTGTTCGGTTTCACCGAAACGACAGTTACCGACGACGCACTGGGAGCGCCGCCACAAGCGCGAAGCGATTGGGCTGCAATCCGCAACTACCTCAACACCACTTGCCAATTGGGGCTGCCGTAGCGGCTACGATACTTCCCGAGCTAAGTGCGCCTTCCCGGCCAACGGCTAGAATTAAATGGCTCAATTCATTGCCCGAGTGGTGAAATTGGTAGACACAGCGGACTTAAAATCCGCCGCTTTCGTGAATAGCGGGCGTACCGGTTCGATTCCGGTCTCGGGCACCAACTCCGCCGCTGGGCGGAGTTGGGTCAAATATGAGCCACCCACCGCGGCAACCCCATGCCGTTTCCCAAGCACTTCCGCCGTGGCCAGACAGCCGCAATTCGGTCGGGACAACTTGCGATCCGCGCGATTGGGTCAAATATGAGCCAGCCAACGCGGCTGCCTCATGCCGTTTCCCAAGCACTTCCGAAGTAGCCATACAGTCGAACCTCAGTCGGGCCGACGCGCCATGAGCGCGATTGGGTCAAATATGAGCCAGCCAGCGCGGCTGTCCCATGCCGTTTCCCAAGGACTTCATTTAGTCGTACCCAGCCTCGGTTCGCGTGAGCAAGGCGCGACAACCCCGGTAGTGGCATTATTCGCACTTCACCTGTCAGATGCGGGAGGCTTATATGGCGAACAAACTCCAGATTCTCGAAGACGAAATAGGACGGCATTTGACAGAAAGTTTGGCGTCTGGCGAATTGAGCCAGGCCGCCAGCTACGGCAAGCCGATTGATCTTGGCGATGGCTACCGCGAAACGCCCGAAGAGCTCCGCATGGGCTTCAAAATCCTCAAGGATGCGGGGTTCGTACCGCCTGAAGTCGAATTGATGAAGGAGATCGCATTGCTTCGGGCCGAACTGGCCCGCGCAGAACATCCTTTCGACTCCGTCAAGTTGAGGCGGCAGTTGCTCGATCTTGAGGTCTCACTGTCGGTCGCCAGGGATCGCCTAAGCGGTAATCGCGAACGCTGACTGGCACTGATCGCATAAGTGGCCCTAGTAAACGACCCTCTGTCGCACGCCTGCGTGCCGCGAGCACCAAAACGCCGCCAACTTCCACTGCCCGTCACTCCGCGAACGCGAGCTCTAATTCGTCCACCAGCTTGCCCACATAGGCCACGGCCTGATGAATCGGCGCTGGAGTTGACATATCGATACCCGCAGATTGCATCAGCTCCAGTGGCTTCATCGTTCCGCCCGCTTTGAGCACGTTGAGCCAGCGCTGCACTGCGGGCTCGCCCTCTTCCTGGATCAGGTTCGCCATCGCGGTTGAGGCCACCAGGCCGACTGAATAGGTGTAGGGGTAAAGGCCCATGTAGTAATGCGGTTGCCGCATCCAGGTCATTCGCGCGCCGTCGTCAATCTCCACCGTGTCGCCCCAGAACGTACTCAGGATGTCGCCCTTGCGCTGGTTTAGCACGGCCGCCGTGATGGACTGCCCGGATTCGGCCAGCGCGTAGATCTGGCGCTGCAATTCGGCCTCCAGCAGATGAGTGACAAAGTTGTGGTGATACGTTCCGAGTACCTGCATGATGACCGAGCGACGCATACGTGGGTCGCTGGTTTTGCCCAAGATGTGCTGCGCCAACAGCATCTCGTTCATGATCGACGGTGCCTCGACAAAGGGCATGGCGGGGCGCGTGTTGACGTAGCGCTGATGTGCCATGGCGAGGCCAAAATGTCCGCCGTGGCCCAGCTCATGCGCGAGCGTAAACACATTCCGCATGGTGTCGGACCAAGTGATCAGAATGTACGGATGTACGGCGTAGGGCGATGCGCAAAATGCGCCTGACGACTTGCCAATGTTGTCGCTTCGGTCGACCCATCGCTGCTCCATCGTTTTGCGAGCAAAGTCGCAGTACTCAGTGCCCATCACCGCCAGCGAATCGAGGATGAGTTTGCAGCCTTCGTCGTAGGTAATGCGCGGGTTGAATTCAGCGTCGAGTGGTGCCTTGATGTCGCAGTACAAAAGCTTGTCGAGCCCCAGAACGCGGCACCGCAGCCGGGCGTAGCGCTGCATGTGCGGCGCGAGTTCGGCCTGGATGATCTGCACGATGTTGGTGTAGACCTTGCGCGGAATCTTGTGTGGATGCAGCAGGTAGTCCTCGGTGCTGGCATAGTTGCGCAGCCGCGCCATCACCACATTTTTGTTAACTTCGGTGGCAAAGGTGGCCGCGTAAGTGTGGTTGTAAGCTTTGAGCCCGGCACTAAAAGACTGCCACGCACCGCGCCGCACGCTGGTGTCGCTGTGGGTTTCGAAGTTGGATTCGAACCCATTGATGGAGTTGGCATAGGTGTTGCCCGCGGCGTCGGTGAACGGCGCGAACTGAATGTCGTTGCTCTTTGAGCGGCCGTACACCATGTAAGGAGCATCCAAGACTTCCCCCAGCGAGGCGAGCACGCGCTCGGTGTCGGCGCTCAGCCGATGCGGCTTGAGTTCCAGCAAATCGTGCAGGCGTATTTTGTGCACCGCAAGGCCGGGCTCTGTGGCCAGAAATTGCTCCAGCGCGCCATCGGGCAATTCCAATAGTTCAGAGTCAACAAAGGCGATGCTGGCGCCTAGCCGGGCTTCCAGTGCATCCACGCGCGCCATTGCGCTTTGCGAATCGGGGTTGGTGCCGTCTTGCGCATTTCGGAGATGCGCAAAGGCGCTGACGCGCACATAACGCTGTTGCAATACCTCAACCGCGTTGAGGCAGGCCAGCAGTGTGGCAGCCCCCTCGCCCAAACGGCCCTGATACGGGCTGACACTTTCGCGCGCCGCATCGACCGCAGCAACTTCGGCCTCCCAGGCGGCGTCGGAAACAAAGAGATCATCGAGATTCCATGTTTGTTCGGTGGGGACTTCAGCGCGGGAAAGGCGGGTGTGCATACGAGTTCTCAGCAAGCGGAGATTAAATAAAGATGCAATCGTAGCGGCAATCTAGCCGCAGGTCCGACTTTGGATCGTCGGCTGCGAAGCGTCAGGTTGACGCGCCTGTGCTCGGCTCCGTGCGAAACGCTTTCGGAGGCGTATCCGGCGCCGCCTTTTCGATCCGTTCGAATTCCGCGATCACCTGCGCGCCGAGCAGCAAGAGCGTCGCGGCGATCTCGAGGCTCAGTAGCACGACGATGGCAGTAGTCAACGAACCATAGACAACGCTGACCTGCGATAGCGTGGAGAAATACCAAAGGAGAACGTGGCGGGTGATCTCCCACAACAGCGCTGCGGTCACGCCGCCAATCAGCGCGTGCCGCCACCGCAGGCGACCGACTGGCATCACCAGATACACCGAAGTCAACACGAAGATCTCACCGGCGACGCCAAGCAGGTACAACAGTGCGCCCGACACCCCCTGCAGCGACCACTCGCGTCCGAGGAAGTCGACGCTCTCTTCACCGATCGCCTGCAGGCTGCCAGCCACCAACGTGACCAGCAGAAGCCCGACACCGAGCGAAAAAATGTAGGCGTAGGGCAGCAGAGCGGAGACGAAATAACGCCGACGGCGAATCGCAACGCGGTGCACAAAGATCACCGACATCGCGTTTTCGAGGACGGTGAAAGCGAGCGTGCTGAAGAACAGCAT
>JBDSYI010000467.1:0-4528 GCA_039925745.1 Casimicrobium sp.
CACCCGCTGCCAAAAAATATGAGGCCGACGACGCGTCGCCTTCAACAGCGTAATTGCCCGGTGAAACATAGCGCGCGGCGGCGCCTGCCGGCACCACAAAGCGCTGCCAACTATCACGCTCAACAACGACACCAAACTGTCGCATCATGGCGAGCGTGATTTCGACGTAGGGCTTCGAGGTGAGCTCCCCAACCACCTCAATCACGGCAGGTTTGCTGCCGCGCGCTGTGACCAGCGGCAACGCCATCAAAAGCCCCGTCAGAAACTGCGATGACACGTCACCCCGAATCGGAATCGGACGATCAACTTTAATGTTGCCCGCACGAATCGTTAGCGGCGGAAATCCGGAATTGCCGGTGTATTCGATGGCGGCACCCATCTGCGTCAACGCATCGACAAGATCACCAATCGGGCGCTCCCGCATGCGTGCCACGCCATCGACGCGGTACTCGCTCCCAGGTTCAGCGGTCAGCGCGAGCGTGGCCACTAACGAACGCGTCGCGGTGCCCGCGTTCCCCACAAATATGTCACCGTCATGGCCTGAGAACACACCGCCACAGCCGCTGACCGAAATACACCCGTCAACCAGCTCACTCGCTGCCACCCCCAGCACCTTGAGAGCGCCGCGCATGATTTGCGTGTCGTCGGAATCGAGCAAGCCTGTCAGTTGAGTGCGTCCGCTAGCCAGCGCGGCGAGCAGCAGTGCGCGGTTCGAGATGCTTTTGGATCCAGGAAGCGTAAGCCGGCCAGCGACTTTTTTGGCGGGCGCAAGATTGAGGAAGTTCATCTTCCTGATTCTAGGAGGTGTAGCGACGTGATGAAAACGTCGGCTCACCACAAGATTGGAAGGCGCGAGCATTATTTGACAGGGCTTACGCGCAGCAATTTGTAACGTCTAGTAACGTTCGTCAGCTTGTCGAAACCGGCGACGCGCGTGATACTTCAATTCGAACGATCGGTCGCGATAGTCGAATAACACATCGCGGATGGGGTGAGGGCCCCAAGCTACCCATAGGAGTCGCCATGTTCGAGATCAAAATTGTGATTAATGTTCTGCTGGGTTCGCCAGACGGCAAGTCGGCCGTCAACAACTATCAGGCTTACTCTCACATCACTTTGCGACAAGACGCGACGCACCGGCGTTGGCACGTGCATGGCAAGCATGACCACAGATTCCCGGGCACGGGGCCAATTTGGCTCAACTACAAACGCAGCACTCAACACCCTAACAGCATCATTCTGCTAAATAAGCACGGGCATGAATGGGCAGAGCTCCGAGACTTTCCTGAGACTCCAAATATTCAAAGCAAAGGCTTCGTCGAAACCTATAACCTGCACTATCCAGTTTGCCAATATTACAAAGGCGGCAGGTGGTTGGGTTCGTGGTGGGTTGATCAACACGCCACGCAGACCAACATGCCGTTAATCGATCCGAACGACGGTTTTATTAGTCGTTCGATTAAGACTTGTACACGTGACACGGGCTGGCGATTCATCACGTCGTCGGGCGGAGGCGTCACGGGCGGGGCTGGCGCGGGTGCTGGCGCAATGCACGCCAACCTCATCATCGGACGAAAGGAGACAGCGGATACACGTCGCTGGAAGTTAACCATCAATGGGGCGGGCGTTGGATTGATGACACCGGGAGTCAGCATGTCGGGATCCACGCAAAGCACGCCTAGCACGGGATTAACCAATGTTTTGGCCGGGCCAGACGGCAAAATTCCCTTTCCGATTCAGGATTTTGCGGGGACAGTCCTGTTCTTTGATGTAGGAGCCGGCGCGGGTATTTCCAAAGCTTCCGTAGGGGGCTCAACAACGACGTTCATGTTCATTGGGGGGGTTTATAACGATGGCCTTTTTCCGGACTGCAATTCCATGAAAGCTATTCTTCAGGTGCTCGGTGGCGCGGGCGGCGGCGGCAATTCGACCACCAAGTTCTCAGCGGGAGCCTCTGGTTTGTGCTACGCGGGTGTCTGCACCGTCAGCAAAGTGGCCTGACCGCACAAAACCATAGGCTGTAGCCGTCAGTCGGCGTCTCGCAGCGTAGAAGGTTGCTGCGCCGAAAATGCGCTCACTTCGCCGGTCTCAATGTTCGATTGCCATGCTCGCCTCGCGGTCGCTGCTCGCTGGTAGGACGCTTCGATCGCCTCAACATCCTCCGTATCTGCGTTTTTTAGCCAATGATCGAACGCAGTCAGCCGTTCACGATATTGGTGAAGTTGTTTTCGCAGGGCAACGCGATTCGCGACCGAAATATCACGCCACATCTCTGGCGAACCCGCCGCAATCCTCGTGAAGTCGCGAAAGCCACTCGCTGCATAGTTGAAGTAGTCCGCTGATCGAGGCATCCCAGCGAGCATGTCGACGAGCGCGAATGCAAGCAGATGCGGCAAATGACTGACGGCAGCGAACACATCGTCGTGCTCAGCGGCGCTCATTCGGTGGATTTCAGCAGCAGCGATCTGCCACATTCGCGATACGCGATCCGCCGCTTCGGATGAAGTTTCTGATTCGGCACAGATGACGGTTTTGCGCTTTTCGAAAAGCGTGGCGAAGGCTGCGGCTGCGCCGGTCTTTTCGGTGCCGGCAATAGGATGAGCGGGGACGAATTGTGAGAATTTTTTACCGAGCGCGGCGCGGGCAGCGGCAATCACATCTTGCTTGGTGCTGCCGCCATCGGTAATGATGCTTTTTGCGCTCAGACAAGGAGCGAGATCGGCAAACACGCGCGGCATTTGTGCGACGGGAGTTGCGACAAAAATGATGTCGGCTTTCGCAGCTTGTTCCATCGTGGCAACTGCGTCGATCACGCCTAGTCGAAGTGCTTCATCAAGATTCGCCTGTGAGCGGCCAACGCCAATCACACGACCCACTGCGTGATGCTTCTTTAGGGCTAACGACAGCGATCCGCCGATGAGGCCAACGCCAATAATCGCCAGCGTGTCGATACGCTCACTCATAAAAACGCCACCTAGCTACACGACCGCAGCTGGATAGCTGCCGACGACCTTGAAATAGCTCGATTGGGCCTTCACGTCCGCCAGCGCAGCTGCAACTTTGGCGTCACTGACGTGGCCTTCAACGTCGAGGAAAAAGTAGTATTCCCAGAGACGGTCCGGCGACGGGCGTGATTCAAAATGCGTCATAGACACGCCATGACGCTTCAGCGGTTCAATCAAGTCGACGACTGCGCCGGGTCGGTTGGGCGCGGACAGAATCAGGCTCGTTTTGTCCTTGCCCGACGCGGCGACATCTTGCCGACTAAGGACCCAAAAGCGCGTCGTGTTATTCGGTGAATCTTCGATATTGCGATACCGGATTGGCACGCTGTAACGCGTTGCTGCCATCTCGCCAGCAATGGCAGCGCTGCCCCGTATGGTCGAAGCCAGGCGCGCGGCCTCGGCGTTACTGGCGACTGGAATGCGCTCCGACAGCGGCAAGTGCCGCGCTAGCCAGTTAGCCGTTTGCGCAAGCGATTGCGAATGTGAATAGACTTTCTGGATCGCCGCAAGGTCGGTCTCCATACTCATCAAATTTTGCTGCACGCGGAAATCAATTTCGGCGCAGACTTTAAGCGGACTCGAGATCGACAAATCAAGCGTTCGGCCAACGAACCCTTCCGTCGAGTTGACCACCGGAACGACGGCGTAATCCGCAGTTGTGGCCTCGACCATACGGAATGCTTCGTCAATGGTCGGACAAGGCTCAAACGTGGGCGCACTTCCAAAGTGTTTAACCGAGGCGGCGTGGCTGAACGTACCTTCGGGTCCGAGAAACGCAATCACCAATGGCTGCTCCAGCGCCATGCAATTGCTGATTACTTCGCGAAAGATTCGAGCGATGGCTTCGTTGGATAGCGGGCCAGAATTCGCAGCCTGCATGCGGCGCAGGATGTTCGCTTCGCGCTCAGGACGATACAACGGAGAACCAGGGGCTTTGATGTGTCCGACTTCCTGAGCAGTGGCAGCGCGCTGGCTGATCAGCGTGAGCAACTGGTCGTCGAAGTCGTCAATCCGCTGGCGTAACGCGGCAAGATCGTTGGTGGATTGGGGTTCGGTCATGTTGGCTTAAATTCTCGCATGGCGGCGACAAGTGCCTCTACGCCCGTTAGCGGCATGGCGTTGTAAATCGAGGCGCGCATTCCCCCACGAACGCGGTGGCCCCGCAGTGACATGAGGCCGCGCGATTCGCAATATTTCACAAACTCAGTGTCTATAACGGGATTTCCACTGTCGAAAACAACGTTCATGCGCGAGCGATCCGCCTTTGCCACAGGTGCGCTAAACAAAGGACTTTCATCGATGGCGTCATAGAGCATCGTGGAGCGTTCAATAGCACGCCGCTCCATCTCGGCTAAACCGCCCTCCGCCTTGATCCACTTGAGCGTTAGCGCAGTGGCATAAATCGCGAAAACCGGCGGAGTGTTAAACAGCGAACCGTGCGCGGCCATGTGTTTGTAGTGAAACACTGAAGGAATATTTTTGGGTGCGCGATCCAGCAAGTCGTCGCGCACGATGACGACAGT
>JBDSYI010000468.1:0-5839 GCA_039925745.1 Casimicrobium sp.
CTAGATTTCGGAAAAAATGCAAAGTTCGAGATCAGACGAGCGATCGTCAGAACGCGAAGGTCGTTGACCTGACTGCGGAGGTCGCCGAAGTAACGCGGACGTCTGCGCTAACAATCGAGAAAGTCAGCGCTAAAACGGTCATCTTCTTAAAATTGAACTAACGGTTCTGATCAACTAAATCACAGAAGCGCCGTTATACAGGGGCTAGCGACTTATTTGATCAAAAGTCGACTTTGCAAAAAATAGCGCACTAGCCCCGGTAAAATATGGGGTTCAGATAAAAGTTGATGCCTGTTTTCAAACGCAGTCCCGCCGCCGACCGTCCGCGTTTGCGAGATCAAGCGCCAAGTATCGACACATCCTTCTAGGCGAGTGTTCTGACTGACGCCTCGCGATCCCAGTAGCGCAATTTGGCAGCAGCGATGAAGCCCTTCGTGTCGACGGCATTCACCACGCCCGCATCACCCTTAATACCTGCGTGCTGTAGCAACGCGACTCCGCCAGCGTCCACGGCGATGGCCTTCAGGTGTCCGAACGCATCGCGCACGAAATCTATCGCCGCTGCCTCCGCGCACATGACCTTCGCGCCTTTGGCGCTCAGCACAACGGCGACCGCGTCAAACATGACCGACGGCGTTCCCGCGAGCTGACCATCGGCAGGTAACAACGATCCATCAGCCAGCGTCGCGCCACCGATCTTCGGTGCCACGATCTTTACGCTGGCTCCGGCTGCGATTGCCGCCTTTTTTAGTGCGGCAATCACGGCACCGTCGGAGCCGTCTGCCACCAAAATCCCTACGGCGCGACCTTCGAGCGTGGCCTTCATCTTGCCGATAATTTGCAGCGCGGGCGAAGGCGGTAAGTCCTGTACCGGTGCTGCCGCTTTCGGGGCAGGGGGTAGCGCTGCCATGCCAAGTCCGTCTGCTACGCGTTTGGCCAGTGCTGCCTCGATATGGCGCAGGTGACCGACGATCGCTTCCCGCACATGTGGATGCTCAACCTTCGACAGCTCAAACACCAAAGCGGATGCAAGGTGCGCTTGCTCGTGGGCCGTTTGGCTAAGATAAAACTGGCGCGCCTGACTGTAGTGATCGGCGAAGCTCTCGGCGCGGATTCGACCTTTCGTTTCCGACGTATCGCCGCCTTCATGCACCGCTACACTTCGAAATCCTGCCATCGGCGACTCACGCGGCGAGTCAGCCGCCAGCGAGCTCGGCTCATAATTGACACGACCTTTCGGACGACTCATCTGCATATGTCCATCACGCTGATGGTTGGCAAAAGGACACTGTGGCGCGTTCACCGGAATCTGATGAAAATTGGGCGAGCCCAAGCGAGATAACTGTGTATCAAGATACGAGAACAGCCGCCCTTGCAACAGCGGATCATTCGAAAAATCGATACCCGGAACGACGTGCGATGGGCAAAAGGCCACCTGCTCAGTCTCCGCGAAGAAGTTGTCCGGCCAGCGATCCATCACCAACCGACCGATGACCTGCAACGGCACTAATTCTTCCGGAATAAGCTTCGTCGCGTCGAGATGATCGAACGGAAAAGCATCTGCTTCAGCCTGCGTGAATAACTGCACCGCGAATTCCCATTCGACAGTCTTGCCGTCCGAGAGCGCTTCGAACAAATCGCGACGATGGAAGTCCGGATCAGCGCCGGCGATTTTGACCGCTTCGTCCCAAATGGTTGATTGCAGCCCCAACTTCGGACGCCAGTGGAATTTTACAAACGTCGATTCGCCGTTGGCGTTAATTAGTCGAAAACTATGCACGCCAAAGCCTTCAATCATGCGCAATGATCGGGGTATCGTGCGATCGGACATGATCCACATCACCATGTGCATCGACTCTGGCGTCAGCGAGATGAAATCCCAGAAATTATCGTGCGCGCTCGCCGCCTGCGGAAAGCCGCGATCTGGCTCCATCTTCACGGCATGAACGAGATCCGGAAACTTGATGGCGTCCTGAATGAAAAACACCGGAATGTCGTTGCCCACGACGTCCCAGTTTCCCTCTTTGGTGTAGAACTTAATCGCAAATCCGCGCACGTCTCGCGGCGTATCGACCGAGCCTGAACCACCGGCCACGGTCGAGATTCGCGTGAAGGTCGGCGTCTTGATGCCAACTTCGGTGAGCACCTTAGCCGTGGTGTATTTGTCAAGGGATTTGGTTAGTTCGAAAAACCCATGTGCACCGCTGCCGCGGGCATGCACTATGCGCTCAGGAATGCGCTCGTGATCGAAGTGCGTGATCTTCTCTCGCAGGATAAAGTCCTCAAGCAGCGTCGGGCCGCGAGGACTGGCGCGAAGCGAGTTCTGGTTGTCGGCGACGACCGTTCCCTGATTGGTGGTGAGCGCTGGGTGGCCACCCGTCGCGCTCTGATGCAGCTCGCCACCCGCGCCAGATTCATCCGTCAATTTGAGCGCTTTTTTTGGCGCTATTGTCGATTTGCTCGCCTTCATTGTCGCGTTCCGCGAGCGGCAAGCAGCTCATCTTTACGTGCGGCCAGTTTTGCACCCAAAGCACGCATGTCGAGCGACGTCGTTTTTGCCTTGGCAAACATCTCACCCTGTTCCTCTTTGACGTGATGAGTGACGTATTCAGCCAGCACAGTGATCTTCGCGTCAAACATGTCGCCATCAGGTTCCTTGCCTTCGACCTCCGCGATCAGGCCCTTCATGGTGGCGTGTTCGACAGTCGCCTCGGGTACTAGCGTGCGATCTTTCAAAGCCTTTTGAACTGCGGGATAAAAAATCTCTTCTTCGATCTGGGCATGCACCGAAAGCTCAGTGCAAATCTTCGTCACCAGCGCTTTCTTTTTAGCAGCTGATCGCAGCGTTTTGTATTCTGCGAAGAGCCCGGCGACTGCCTTGTGATCAGCGCGGAGGAGTGCAGTTGCGTCCAAAACTTTTTTAGTTGCAGCGGGCGATTGTTTCTTGGTCGATGAGGTTGCCATAGGTGTCTTTCAAATTTGGATTGCGGTTTGATCTCAGTGCACGAAAAGTGCGATCAGAATGATGATTGGAATGGGTATGCCGAGGAAGAACAGCAATAAAGATCGCATGGGGAACTCCTGTAAATTAATTTGGATTGCGCAACTAAGCGCGACGTTGGCGACCACCATAGGTGGCGGCTAGACTGGCGCAGAAGGCACCAATGAGTAACGAGATGAAAAGCCAAAGAGCCGAATACGCGGATGCTTTGCGGGCTTTGTCAGCGGCTTCTCTCGCAGCGACTTCGGCGTCTTTTAAATTTGCCTGAAGGCGCGCATATCCTGTCGTCACACGTTTCTCGGCGTCAGCCTGACTGATGCCAGTGCGCTGGGAAATGAGCTGACCAAGATAGCGAGCGTCTTCTGGAAGCAATGTGCCTGTCGTTACCGCATGGGTGAAGATCCGGGTCGTCTCGGCGGCGGTATTGACGGTTGATCGTTCTGCGTCGTTAGCCAAGACCGGCGCGATACCAGGGGTTGCCGCAGTACTGGCTTCTTTGCGAAACAGGGTGTCCACCAGATAACCTAAAGACGTGCTCACGTCCGACGTCGGGCGGGTGCCCTCGGAATTTGCCATTGGTACTGACTTTGCGGCAGCAGTGGCTGCCGCGCCACCGGCCACAGCCGCTGTTGCTTGAACGCCGGTGCCCACGATGGAACCAATGACTGAAGTGAGCAGCGCTGCCGTCGCCAATGACGCGACCGCCCATGCCAAAAAACCATGCGCGGTGTCACGAAAATAGGCCTCGTCACTGTGAACGGTTTTCCACTGCGCTCCAAGTCGCCCGGCGATATACCCGCCCAACCCGGATGCCAGAAGCTGCGTGATCGTCAACCAAAGGATAGCGGTGACGCCGAGCGCGCCGGCGCTCATACCTTCGCGTGTCCACGGCGAAACCGACGCCAATCCGAGGCCAGTTCCCAGAATCAAGAGAATGAGCGAAAGCGCAGCAGCAGCTGCAGCGCCCGCGACGATGGCGCTCCATGAAACGGCCTGATCGACGTCGTAGCTTTCGCCACGTTCACGAGCGATCACACTTGAATCTAATCCGGCGGGATCCGCCGGATGGCGAGTGACTATTTCCATTGAAAAATCTCCTTCGGTTCGGTGTCATTTGCGGGGGCTGTGTGTGAACCAAATCGTAAACAGCGCTCATCTGCATCCACATCAGACTTTTTTTGCAGTCGTTGTAGGAGAAACGCTAACGCGCACCGCTGGCAGAAATTCGCGTGGAATGCACTGGGTCGGTGTATCGTGGTCGGACGCACTGGCGCCATGTAGGTAAATGCCGACATCCGCTGATTTCCGTGGATTACAACGGCACTACGTTGAGCCAATTACGATTCCGCCATACCTTACAAAAGTCCTTATCAACGACTATTACGGAAGACGAAATGCGCCCAGTCAGCCCCTCTTTGCTTCAACGAGAATCGCCGGGAGTGATCCTTCATCGGATCGAAATGAGCAGTAGAGCTGACCTTCGGTTACCAGACGATTTAGCGGCCTCCGTCGACGTCGCTGGATATGAGTCGGCGTCCTGGCGCGGACATGCCCATGGAGATCACACTGGCAACGACCTGGCCAATAGGTTCGCGCAGCTGAGGGATGCGTGGCAGACTATTTCTTGCGCCACCTGCGATTGAAAACTCAAGTGACCGCTTCGACGATTTCGCGCTCACGGGTTCTGATGTCAGAGTTGAAACTTCTCTGATGTCATCACGCCGTTTTCCTACAACGACAACTTGGTTGTGCTGACACTTGCTGAGCTGCGTCGCGATCAAAATTTTCTTGTCGTCAACTTTCATTCGGCGACATCGGCAACGGCGGTTCAAACCTCACAGTTGTCCGACACCAATAAACTCTTTATGGAGACACAAATGGACGAGAGAAAACAAGACATACGTGACGCAGAAACATTGGAATCTGCAGATGCAAATCGCGACCCGATTACTGGCGCGCCGGGTGCGCATCCGGTGGGAACAGGCGTCGGCGCAGCGGCCGGCGGCGTTGCGGCAGGGTTGGCGACTGCCACGCTTGCTGGTGCGGTGACCGGTAGCGTAGTAGGTCCCGTCGGTACAGCAGTGGGGGCAGCTGTAGGCGCGATTGTTGGTGGCCTGGCTGGTAAGGCAGTGGCTGAATCTATAAATCCAACGCGCGAGGATCTCTATTGGCGCAGCAACTACCTTAATCGTCCGTACATTGATCGCACGAAAAACTATGAAGACTACGGACCTGCTTACGGGCTTGCTGTGACCCGATACGATGCAAACCCGGACAGGCGCTTCGAGGACGTTGAAAACGAGCTCTCTAGCGAATGGGCGACGTCGCGAGGAAAGTCCACATTGGACTGGAATGACGCCAGACCAGCCGCACGCGACGCGTGGGAGCGTTTGCGCGAGCCAGGACAAGCGCCACGGTTGCCTGAAAACATGAGTTAGGTGTTATGCCAGTCGGAAAGGCTTGGCGGCGTCTTTTGCGCCGCCGAGTGCGACAATCGATTCATTCATGCGCAGCCGTTTTCAATCGACGATACCCCGCCACATCATTCTCGTTCGGCGGGACCTTTCAGAAGGCTGGCATCGCTACGTGGTGTATGGGTCAACAAAAAGGTGAGCGTGAACCGCATCGTCACTAGCAGTCATCAGCGGAGAAACATTATCATCAATAAATTAAACGCAGGTCAAAACGCCAAGGCAGTAAACCCGCTAGAGCGCCCACCAACCGAGACGTCAACTTCAAGCCTAAGCGTTGAGATATTGCAACAACCTGTCCCAAAACTTCCGCACGAAGCTGACCAGTCCACCCGCAATCAAGACACTGAGATTAGGCCCGAAATAA
>JBDSYI010000469.1:0-5803 GCA_039925745.1 Casimicrobium sp.
GGTTACATCAGACCCCGATCTCCGCAGATACAGCTTTTCGCTGAACTCCTTGTTTTACTAGGGCTTAACGAACAATACTGCGAATGTCAACTTCAGGAAAAAACGTAGCCAAGCCCAATCAAAATAAGTCTTCAGCTAAAAAGCTGATTTGGATGTCATGATTTCGTCGCCGTAAATGCGTTGTCTACGCGCTCACTGCGGCCAGCCCCGCTCCGGTATCAATTTCATACGTCGTCACATCAAATCGCAGCAAACCGTGCTGCCCGAAACCCATCACAATGGGAACATCACCCGCATCGCGGCCCCGCGCCATCACCACGCGCCCGATGCGAGGGCGATTGTGTCTGGCGTCACAGGTGATCCACTGATCGCCGAGGAAGACTTCAAACCACGCACTGAAGTCCATCGGCGACGGCGAGAACGGCACACCGATGTCGCCAAGATAGCCAGTCACGTATCGCGCCGGGATGTTCATGCAACGGCACAGCGTCACGGCCAGATGCGTGAAGTCTCGACAGACGCCCACCTGTTCGCGGAAACCTTCGAGCGCGGTCCGATTGGCGCGAGCGCATTGATAGTCAAAACGAATGTGCTGATGGACGAAAGTGCATATCGCCTGGACGCGCGGCCAGCCGAGTGGTGTTGAGCCAAATTGTGCCCATGCGAAGTTCAGAAGTTCGCTATCTACCTCGCAGTAGCGACTCGGCAATAGAAACTTCAAGGTTTCGACGGGGAGCTCGCGCGGGTCGTGCTGAAACGTGTTCTGCGGCGCGGCGTCCGGCAGCCCGCTGTCGCGAATCTGCGCGCGGCTGCTGAATTTCACAGAACCGACGCCCTCTGGAATATTGATTCGACCGCAGACGTTGCCGAACGAATCAGTGTATTCCTCGGGGTCGAGGGATGGGGTAATGGCGATCACTTCAGGCTGCAATAAGTCGTCCCTTCGCGACGGATGTACATGCAACAGATAAATCACCGCCATTGGAGCGGTGATGGAAAGCTCGATGTCGTACCCGATCTGAATTAGCATAAATTTCTCTTGACTGGCGAGTTTTTTGCGACAGCACGAAAGTGCCTGACCGTAAGCGCCATGTGAGGCGTCCTGTCGTTATATGCATTGTTCATGCCATGCGGTGCGCGCTGTATCGGCGGGCAATGTGCACTCTCGTAGGACAAAGCGCCGCGTACTGTCTACTTTTTATATACTTATCGGTTCGGACACCGTGGCGCTTTGATTTACCTATTTTGGGCGAGTCGAGGGCACACGGGTTGAAAGTCAGCCAGAAGCTTCGATTTATCAACCCGTGCAGAGCGTGCGCGAGGCCGTGAATACCCAGTTTTGAATTGCCCTCAGGGGCCATGCGTCAACACCCATCGACGTGCGGCATCAATAAACTCTTGAGGAAAAACATGTCACAGCAGCACATTTCGGGCGCGGAAATACTCATCCGCTGTCTCGCCGAAGAAAAAGTTGAATTCGTTTTCGGCTATCCGGGCGGCGCGGTACTCAATATCTACGACGAGATATTCAAACAAGACAAATTCAAGCATGTGCTGGTCCGGCACGAGCAGGCCGCCGTTCACGCCGCCGACGCGTATTCGCGTTCGTCGCAGAAAATAGGCGTCTGCCTTGTCACCTCCGGTCCCGGCGTGACCAACGCCGTCACCGGCATCGCCACGGCCTACATGGATTCGATTCCAATGGTCGTGATCAGTGGACAGGTTCCGACGCATGCAATCGGGCAGGACGCGTTTCAGGAATGCGACACCGTCGGCATCACGCGTCCCTGCGTCAAACACAACTTTCTGGTGAAAGACGTGAAGGACTTGGCAGCGACAATCAAGAAAGCGTTCTACATTGCCTCTACCGGTCGGCCTGGTCCGGTGCTCGTGGATATTCCGAAGGACGTGACCGCGAACACATGCGCGTTTGAGTATCCTAAAGAGATCACGATGAGGAGCTACAACCCTTCTGGCAAAGGGCACAGCGGGCAAATCAAGAAAGCTGTGCAACTGCTACTTGAGGCCAAAAAGCCGATGATTTACGCTGGCGGTGGCGTGGTGTTGAACGATGCCTCGCCGCAGTTGGCGAAACTTGTGCGCATGCTCGGTGCGCCTTGTACCAACACATTGATGGGCCTCGGTGGTTTCCCGGCGAGCGACCCGCAATTTGTAGGCATGCTCGGCATGCACGGTACGTATGAAGCCAACATGGCGATGCAGGATTGCGATGTGCTGCTCGCTGTGGGTGCGCGTTTCGATGATCGCGTGATCGGCAACCCCGGACACTTTTTCCGTGACGGCCGGAAAATCATTCACATCGATATCGATCCATCGTCAATCTCGAAGCGGGTGAAAGTGGACGTCCCAATTGTCGGCTACGTTCGCGACGTGCTCGACGAAATGATCAGTCAAATTAACGCCAGCGAGAAGAAGACGGATGCGGCTGCGCTTAAAGTCTGGTGGACGACCATAAAAGGCTGGCAGAGCAAAAATTGCCTCGCGTTCAAGCCGGCGAAAGCGGATGGCCGCATCAAGCCACAAGCCGTTGTGCAGGCGCTGTGGAAGGCTACCAAAGGTGACGCAATCATCACTAGTGATGTCGGCCAGCATCAGATGTGGGCCGCGCAGTATTACCCGTTCGACAAGCCACGCCGCTGGATCAATTCTGGCGGCCTCGGTACGATGGGCGTCGGCATTCCGTATGCGATGGGCGCTCAGCTCGCGAACCCGGACGCAACGGTCGCCTGCATCACCGGCGAGGGCAGCGTACAGATGTGCATTCAGGAGCTCTCGACCTGCAAGCAGTATCACATCCCGATGAAGATTATTAACCTGAACAATCGCTCGCTTGGCATGGTGCGGCAGTGGCAGGAATTCTTCTACGGTAATCGCTACGCCGAGAGCTATATGGATGCGCTGCCGGATTTCGTGAAGCTTGCCGAAGCCTACGGCCACGTCGGCATGAAGATTGAAAAAGCAGGCGATGTGGAAGGCGCGTTGCGCGAAGCGATAAAGTTGAAAGATCGCCTCGTATTCATGGACTTCATCACCGATGAAACCGAGAATGTGTTCCCGATGATTCCGGGCGGTAAAGGATTGTCGGAGATGATTCTGGCGGAGGAACTGTAACCATGCGACACATTCTCTCCATCCTCATCGAAAACGAAGCAGGCGCTTTGGCGCGCGTGGTTGGCCTGTTCGCAGCACGCGCCTACAACATCGATTCGCTCTCGGTCTCCACGACTGAGGACACCACAATGAGTCGCATGACCATCGTCACGCATGGCTCTGACGACGTGATCGAACAAATCACCAAACAGTTGAACAAATTGATCGAAGTCGTAAAGGTCGTCGATCTCACCGACGGCAATCATATTGAGCGCGAACTGATGCTGGTGAAAGTGCGCGCTGCGGGTAAAGATCGCGACGAAATGAAGCGCATGGTCGACATCTTTCGTGGCCGCATTCTCGACGTGACCGACAAGAGCTACACCATCGAATTAACTGGCGACAGCGATAAGCTCGACGCCTTTATCGCGGCGATTGAGCCCGGTACGATTCTGGAAACAGTGCGCACGGGTGCATCCGGCATCGGGCGTGGCGAACGGATTTTGAAGATTTAACGGACAACATAAAGGGAGACAGATATGAAGGTTTACTACGACAAAGATTGCGACCTTTCGCTGATCAAAGGCAAAAAAGTCACCATCGTGGGCTACGGCTCGCAGGGTCATGCTCATGCGCAAAACTTGAACGACAGCGGCTGCAAAGTTACCGTGGGCGCGCGCAAAGGCGGACCAAGCTGGGACAAGGCGAAGAAGGCAGGCCTGAAGGTCGCCGAAGTGGCCGAAGCCGTCAAAACCGCCGACGTGGTCATGATGTTGCTGCCGGACGAGCAGATCGGTGCGGTTTATACCAACGACATCGAGCCCAACATCAAGAAGGGCGCTTCACTCGCCTTCGCACACGGCTTTAACGTGCACTATGGCTGCGTCGTTCCGCGTGCCGACCTTGACGTATGGATGGTTGCACCGAAAGCGCCAGGCCACACCGTTCGCAACACGTACACGCAAGGCGGCGGCGTGCCTCACCTCGTCGCTGTGCATCAGGATTCGTCGAAGAAGGCGCGCGCTCTGGCGCTGTCTTACGCCTCGGCCAACGGCGGCGGCAAAGCCGGCATCATCGAAACCAATTTCCGCGAAGAGACCGAGACTGATCTGTTCGGCGAACAGGCGGTTTTGTGCGGCGGCACGGTTGAGCTGATCAAGGCTGGTTACGAGACGCTGGTTGAAGCCGGTTACGCACCAGAAATGGCGTATTTCGAGTGTTTGCATGAGTTAAAGCTCATCGTCGATTTGATCTACGAAGGTGGCATCGCCAACATGAACTACTCGATCTCGAACAACGCCGAATACGGCGAGTACGTCACCGGGCCGAAGATTGTCACCGAGGACACCAAAAACGCAATGCGCCAGTGCTTGAAAGACATTCAGACTGGCGAATACGCCAAGAGCTTCATCCTTGAAAACAAGGCTGGCGCTCCTACCTTGCTTTCGCGTCGTCGCTTAACCAGCGAGCATTCCATTGAAGTCGTGGGTGAAAAGCTGCGCGCGATGATGCCTTGGATCAAGGCCAACAAGTTAGTGGATAAATCACGTAACTGATCGACCTGCCAAGCGATTTGGGTCAGCCGATGGCCTTGATCACAACGCATCATCCTTTTTCGCGATGCACGCGAAAAAGCGTCGAGCTAAAAACCAGCCACAAGGCTGGTTTTCTTTACGCTCTCCGTGCCGTGGATCAAGGCGAACAAGCTCGTAGACAAGTCGCGCAACTAAACGCGAAGCTTTGGAATAAAATCGGCACCCGCGGGTGCCGTTTTTATTCCCGCGACGCGCTGTTAGAACTTGTGGCGCACGCCAATCGCGAACGAGTTACCACGATCAAAATTGGTGATCTTGTCGTTCATAAGCACCGTGTAGATATCGGTGCGTTTTGACAGCGTGTAGTCATAACCGAGCGAGATTGTCGAGCGCTTCGTGCTGTCCCGTGCGGTCACTGGTGCGGTCGTCCACTTGGTGTTGGCGTAAGCCAGCATGAACTTGCCTGGGCCTGCGGCGAGGTCCGCAGACACGCTCATCGTTTTGCTTTCGGCGTAGCCCGCAGCCCCGGTGTAGTTATCGTTCTTCGCCCGCTCGTAGTTGGCATAAATGTTAGCGGGGCCAACACTCGCTTTTGCCGCCAGCATCCAGGCCTTTTGCTGGTTGAAACCAACGTTGACGCTGCCGACAGTGCCCGTGTTCGGATTATTGGCGCGCACGTTGTGAAAGAAGCCTCCCAAGGCAAATGGCCCGCCGAAATACAGGAAGTTTGCGCCGTAGTTTCGGTTGCTGCTGTTGCCAGCGACCTCACCGACCTGGTAGTGCACGTTGCCGCTCAAACCGCCGAAATTTGGCGTGATGTAGCGAACCTGATTGCTCCAGCCGGTATCACCAGCGTTTGCAGCTGCCCAGCCAGTACCGTTGAAGAGTGGCACGTTGGCGTGCAACACGAGCGGCGAGAAGGCGAAGGAATCACCGAAGGCATTGAAGATCACGGTTGGCAGGAAATTAGGAGCCAGATCGCGACCCACGTGTACGGTGCCGAAACCGCCGGACAAGCCTACCCATGCGTCACGGCTGAAAAAGTTTTCGTTGCCGTTGAAGCGGCCCACGGCACCCGTGTCTGGGCGGAAGAACGACGAAATTTTGAACTCGGCTTTCAAGCCGCCACCCAGGTCCTCAGAACCCGTTACACCCCA
>JBDSYI010000470.1:0-4595 GCA_039925745.1 Casimicrobium sp.
ACTTGCTGGGGTCTTTCAGGAAATCAACGATCTCGGAGACTTCTTCTTTCGCCTCATCACACCCGGCGACATCGGCAAAGGTAATCGTATTGTTCGTCTCATCAACCATCTTGGCGCGGCTCTTGCCGAAGCTGAACGCACCGCCTTTGCCGCCGCCCTGCATCTGGCGCATCATGAAAACCCATGCGCCGATCAACAACAGGATCGGTCCGAACGAGAAAAGCATCGAGCTCAAAAACGACTGCTGCTCTTCCGGTTTGCCCGAGAACTTGACATTGTTCTTGATCAGATCGTTGATCAGGTCCTTGTCGTAGCCGCCAGGGATGTAGGTCGGCTTTTTGCCTTCGCTGGTGCGGTATTCGATGTTGCGGCCCTCAATGGCCACCTCGCTCACCTTGCCGCTACGAACCTCTTCGATAAACGTCGAATAAGCCACCGCATCGCTCTTGCGGCTCGACTTGTCAAACTGTTGAACGACCGTAAGCACCACGAGGCCGATGACGACCCAGATACCGATATTTTTGAGCATGTTATTCAAGCAAACGACTCCTGTAACCACATATTTCCGTAACAGACGGAGCATTGCAGCCACACTTCAATACGATTTTAAGGGCGAATGCAGTTTTTCAAGGTGCAACGCCCGATCAATCAGCAATCCGTCGATTTATGTCGCCGTTTGAAGACAAATCGCGGGCTTTTCCAAGTTTAACAACGTTGATTTCACCTATTCAATCCAAACCGCGCTCCTCATTCAGGCGCAAGCGATGCCCGATGCCGTTGGCTCGAAGCGCATCGAAGAGCACGGCTTCGCCCGAGCGCATAGCGAACGCCAGCAAAATCGCTCGATCCACAAAAAAGCGACTAAGTATGAGGACGCAGCGCCCGCAGTTTCAGTGCCGACAAAGCCGCGCTCGGTCAGTCTTACCAACCACCCAACTGCCCGCTCGGTGGCTGAGGTCAAATCAAAGTGTGGCACGTCGGAATCAGGCGGATAAAAGCGCCGCAACCACCCGCACTCGTTCGCGGCCCAGTCGTTTAACTATTCAACCGCTGACTTCGGGTTCGCGTTCTCACCCACTGCTGGCGCAACACCCGCAACTGATCGTCCAGCGCTTCCGCGAGCTGCGTTTACGCAATGACATGCGAGTTCGACACCACAAACACCTGACGCAAAAAACTCGCATCAGTGGCACAGAATCGGCGGCAAGCAAGCGCTACGCCGGGTGCCGGCGGAGCAAATGCTCGGGTGTCGCGTGATCCAACGCCAGTGATTCGCTCGACGGTCGCGAGCGCGGTGGCGCATGGCAGGTTGCGCGAAAAGCTACGCCTGAATCATCGCGGACACGGCGAATGCAGCACCATGTGACCAAGCATCCTGTCCGACAGCTTTTTGATAAAACGCTTTCTGGACAGGGGCTGAAACCAGTATTTGCCGATTCTCGATTAATACTTAAATCGTTCTTCAGCCCCTGCGCAGCAGGGCTTTCAGCGAAAAGTTATTACTTCTATTCGCTGCGCTGCTCCGGGTCAACGCGCCTCGCGCCGGCGAAATGCAAACACAGCGGCAGCCATCAACATCATGATGCTTGCCAGCAACCCCCACGTTGACATCGTCGGCACCGACACCACCGGTATCACTAGCGCGATGACCGTTAACGTGGCGATAGCGGGACTCGGGTTAGCGCCGTTTGTGGTGACAAGGGCGCCTGCCGGGATCGTGTTGAGATAGGTTCCTGGCGTCGCTGAGGTGACGTTTACGGTGACCTGACAACTCCCGTTTGCCGGGATCGTGGCTCCAGTGGGGAGCGTGACCGGGCGTGTTCCAGGTTGTGCCGTCGGAATCACGCCGCCGCCACAGGTCGTCAACGGGTTGGCTGGATTGGCAATCACCACGTTATTCGGCAAGACATCGATCAATGGCGCGGTCAGCGTTGCCAAAGTGGCATTCGGATTGCTCAGGACGATAGTCAGTAACGACACACCGTTTTGATTAATCGTGGTCGGGCTGAATGATTTGCCAATCGCCATGCTATTGGCGCCAATGACATTTAGCGTGGCAATGGCAGGTCCGGGGTTGGCGCCGTTGGTGGTGACCAGCGCGCCAGCGGGAATGGTGTTGACGTAACTTCCCGGGGCTCCCGCCGTGACGTTCACCGAAAACTGGCAATTGCCGTTGGCCGGAATAGTGGCATTCATCGGTAGCGTGACCGAGGTGCCTCCCGAGACCGCGACCGGAAGTACGCCACCGCCGCACGTCGTCGACGCGCTCGCCGGATTACCAATCAACACGCCCGATGGCAAATTATCGACCAGCGATGCAGTGAGCGTTGCAGCAGAGTTGTTCGGGTTATTGAGCACCACCGTCAGCAGCGAAATACCGTTTGCATTGATCGTCGTCGGGTTGAACGACTTGTTGATCGCCATGACATTGGCACCGAGCACGTTCAGCGTTGCGACAGCGGGATTGGGATTAATGCCGTTGCTGGTGACCAGCGCGCCAGCGGGAATCGTGTTGACGTAGGTTCCGGCGGACGCTGAGGTCACGTTGACCGAGAACTGGCAACTTCCATTCGCCGGGATGATGGCACCCGTTGGCAGTGTGACCGAGTTGCCGCCAGCAAGTGCAGCCGGGGTTACACCGCCGCCACAGGTCGTCGACGCGGTCGCTGGATTGGCAATCAGCACGCCATTTGGCAGCGTGTCGACCAACGGCGCGATCGTCGTTGCGGCCACGCTGTTCGGGTTGTTGAGCATGACTGTCAACACCGAAGTACCGTTTGGATTAATCGTCGTCGGATTGAACGATTTGTTGACCGCCATGGTGTTGGCAAGGAGGCTACACACCGCCACATTGCTGCCATCAAGCGTGACGGCACCGTTAAGCGCGATGACGCGACCATTGTTGCTGGTTCCGGTGGTCAGCGTCACGCTGCTCGACGCCAGAATGTTGCCCGAAAAACTTGACCCTGTGCCGAGCGTCGCGGAACTGCCAATTTGCCAGAATACGTTGCAGGTTTGACCCGCGTTTGTCATCCGGACTTGTGATGCGGAAGCCGTTGTGAGCGCGCTGCCCAGCTGAAAAATGAATATGGCATCGCGATTGCCAAGCGCGTCAAGCGTCAAGGTTCCCGTCAAGCCCATTGAAGAGGCCGAGCAATAGACGCCCGGAGTCAAAGTGCGGCCGCCCAGATCGCCGGATATAGTCGTGGTGCATGGACGGGCGGCTAGCGTGTTGTAGGCAGTCAACGCGTCATTTTTTGCGGAGAGTGCGACGGCATCGGCGAAGTGCGTCGTACCAAGGACTTGCCCAGGCCCAGGCGGTGATGAGAACGTGAACCCGGTGACCGAACTCGCGTTGCCGGGGCTCACGCCCAAATCTCCGACGACAATCGTCGGGCCGGTGCTGGTCACTGCCGACGCCGCGATCACGCCAAAACTCGCGGCGGTGCCTAACGGAACGGTTTGCGCGCTGACTGCTAGCGAGGCAAACAACAATAGCCCCCCCAAATGCTTTGCGAGACGATGTGAGTATTTATCTACTGTCGTGTTCATGGGCTTGCCTCTTCCGGTAAATGCTTTTTAATTCGTGACAAGTCCGCCAAAGACAAAACCAGCGCTCCATGCCATCGTCATCCATTTCACTCCCGTTCCGCACGCACCGTCTGTTGGCTACCGCACACAGGGCCAGAAAAATCTCAAAAAAGACCAATTCGGGCGTGCCATGAGCGATCAGAACATGGCTGAACGCCTCTCGCGCGCGAGCCAAGCTCAATTCGGTCGCACTAGTTGATAGGCACAACCTGATCGCACCAACCCGCCACCTAATCAACGCTTAGGGAGCGCTCAGTGCCCTCAGCAGCCGGCGACGCAGGCTTGCAGGCGAAACTCGACACACGCATGAGCCCTCACAGCAGGCAATGCGGCAGACCGTCGTAACGAGCGAAATAGCGTCGCTTATGAGCGCGTGAGCTCTGGCCCCAGCTTGCAGCCGAACGCAGCAAGCCCGTCACGCAACTGCAAATAGGCAGCGTCCACCGCGTCGGGCGAGCCCTTGACGCCAAGATCAATGTGCCGCCCGTACGTCGGGTGATCAACGCTCGGCAGGCTGAACACTTTCACGCCCACGTGATCACGCTCGATGGCCTCCATCAGCGGCGTGAGGCTGGCCTCCATGGCCCCCATCACGATCACCGATTTTTCGACGTAGGCGTCGCGGCGAAACAGATGCGAATACTTCGTGTCGAGCACCCATTCGATCATCGGCCACGCCATCACCGGAAAGCCGGGCACGAAGTGCACACCACCCACCGAAAAACCAGCAATCTTGTTGAAAGGATTCGGAATGATCGTCGCGCCCTCGGGGAACACACCCATGTTCAGCCGATGCACGTTGTCCGCACGATCTGGTTCGTACGGCACGCCCGCCTCGCGCGCCACGTCCTGCATGCGCTCGCGGATGAACACCTCCGCCTCCGGGTGCAGCGCCAGCGGGACGCCGAGCGCGGCAGCCGCGCATTGGCGCGTGTGATCGTCGGGCGTTGCGCCGATGCCGCCTGTCGAGAACACCACGTCGGCGGAAGCGAACACTCGCTGCA
>JBDSYI010000471.1:0-4089 GCA_039925745.1 Casimicrobium sp.
AGGTCAATCACCGCGTTGTATTCATCGTAGAACTTGCGGTGGGTTTCAGCGTCGGCTCCGTCACCTTTAATCAGATCTCGGAAAAAGTCCCAGTGCGATTTGGCGTGATGATTCGGGTTCATCGCAACGAAACCGTAATGCTGCAGGAAACCTGGATAGACGCGACGGCCAAAGCCGGGGTACTTTGCCGGCACTCGAGAGATTACGTGCTGCTCGAACCATTCAATACCGTGCTTGGTCGCGTAGTCGTTCACCTTGGACGGGTTGACGCGCGTATCGATTGGCCCGCCCATCATCACCATCGATTTCGGACGCATAGGATCATTGTGCGCCGCCATTAAGCTCACCGCGCACATCACAGGAACAGTCGGCTGGCACACCGAAATCACATGCACGTCCGGCCCCAGCGATTGCAAAAACTCGATGACATAGCGCACGTAGTCGTCGAGATGGAAAAGCCCTTCTGACAGCGGCACGATGCGCGCATCGCGCCAATCCGTCACGAACACCTCGTGATGCTGAACTAACGAACGAACCGTATCCCGTAACAACGTGGAGTGGTGCCCCGAAAGCGGTGCCACCAACAGGATGCGTGACTCGCGTTTTGCGCCTACTTTCGAGAAGCGTCGCAACTGGCAAAACGCCTTTTCTTCGACAACCGCTTCTTCGACGGCGTGAGTGTGTTCGTCAACGACAACGCTGTGGATACCAAACGGCAACTTTGGATACTCCTGTGACAGCCGCATCGTCAATTCACTTGACGCAGCCAGCCAGTCACTCGCGGGCAAATCTTTCCATGGATTGTTGGACGATTGTGCCCAGTTCATGCCCATTTGCGCGGCAAACCGCATCGGCGCACCGAGGGACTTTTGCATTTCGTGAAAGGCGTACAGCATTAATTGTTTTCTCTGGTGATCTGTTGTTATTTGTGGCCGCTTAAATCGAGCTTAAGCCGCGATTCAAGTCTTCGCGTAAATCGCTTTGCGACTCCAGCCCTACGGCTATCCGAATCAGGGTATCAGTAATGCCTGACGCATCCCTTGCCGCCTGACTCATACGTGAATGCGTGGTGCTGGCAGGATGCGTGATTGTTGTTTTCACATCGCCCAAATTCCCCGTGATCGACATAATCCGGACCGCGTCGATCACTCTCCAAGCTTCTGCCTTACCGCCTTTAACGGTGAACGAAAGCACTGCGCCGCCGCCCGATTGCTGACGCTTGGCCAGCGCGACGTTCGGGTGCGAATCGAGGAAGGGATAGTTCACTTTCGCGACCTTCGGATGTTCGGCAAGCCACTCGGCGAGTGCCAGACCGTTTTCGCTGTGCGCACGCATGCGAATCGGCAACGTCTCCAGCCCCTTCAAAATCACCCAGGCATTGAAAGGCGCCATCGACGGCCCGGTTGTGCGCAAAAAGTTGTAAACGCGTTCGCGGCACAATTCCTTCGTGCCCACCAGCGCGCCTCCCATCACCCGGCCCTGACCGTCGAGATGCTTAGATGCGGAATGCACAACGACGTCCGCGCCAAGCGACAACGGCCGCTGCAGAATCGGCGTGCAGAAGCAATTGTCAACGGCAAACACCGCGCCGACCTTGCGCGACATCGCTGCGATTGCAGCGATGTCAAACACTTCGGCCGTCGGGTTCGATGGCGTTTCCAGAAACACGAGCTTGGTGCCCGGTTTGATCGCAGCAGCCCATGCATCGAGAGATGTGCTGTTGACCACTTCGCAAGTCACGCCAAACTTGCCCATCACCGGCGGTCCGAACACGTTGAGCGTTGAGCCAAACACGCTGCCACTGGTGACAATGTGGTCGCCCACCGAACACAATGTCATCGCCAGCGTTGAAATCGCAGCCATGCCGGTGCTCGCGGCGATGCAGGCTTCTGCGCCTTCAAGCGCGGCGAGGCGCTGCTCGAACATATCCACGGTCGGGTTAGTGAAGCGTGAATAGATGTAGCCTGGCACTTCGCCCGCGAAGCGCTTGGCCGCCATCTCGGCGCTCTCGTGCACGAAGCTCACCGTTGGAAATAGCGCTTCCGAATGTTCATTGAACGGCGTGCGCATGCCGCCTGCGCGGATGGCTAGCGTGTCAAGATCGTGGGATTTGTCAATGTCGTTCATTGGTCGGTCAGTAGCGCTTCGCCCCGCGACTCATCACGAGACACGGCGAGGCCCTGTAAAAATTGCGGGGTGATGTCGCCTGTGACGTAGCAACCGTCAAAACACGACGCATCGAAGTCCTCAATCGCCAGATTGCCCGCGCGGATCGCGCGCTTCATGCCATCAACCGTTTGATAAATCACGCGCTCCGCACCAATCTCAGTGGCGACTTGTTCGTGCGTTTTGCCGACGGCGATCAGCTCGCTTGGCGTTGGCATGTCGATGCCATACACATTCGGATAAATCACCGGCGGCGCAGCGCTCGCGAAATAAACTTTTATCGCGCCCGCTTCTCTCGCCATCTGCACAATCTCGCGACTCGTCGTTCCTCGCACAATGGAGTCATCAACCAGCAACACCGTTTTGCCTGCAAATTCGCTGGCAATAGGGTTCAACTTCTGGCGCACACTCTTCTTGCGCATCGCCTGGCCGGGCATGATGAAGGTACGGCCTACATAGCGGTTTTTTACAAAACCCTCGCGATACGGACGGCCAATTTTCGAGGCGAGCTCGAGCGCGCTTGGGCGCGACGAATCGGGGATCGGCACCACGACATCAATGCTCTCCCAATCCGGCAGCTTCATCACCTCATTGGCGAGCTCATTTCCTAGCCGAATCCGCGCTTCGTACACGCTGATGCCGTCGATGACCGAGTCGGGTCGCGCGAGGTAGACATATTCAAAAATGCATGGATGTAGTTTCGGGTTATCAGCGCATTGTTTCGCGTGAATATCGCCTGCAAAGTCGATGAACAGCGCCTCGCCCGGCGCAACATCTCGTTCGAATTTGAAACCCAAAACATCAAGCGCCACGGTCTCACTAGCCACCGCATATTCCGGACCCGCCATCGTGTCATTGCGGCCATAAACCAACGGGCGAATGCCGTGCGGATCGCGAAACGCGACGAGGCCATAGCCTGCGATCATCGCAACCACCGCGTACGCACCGCGACAACGTTCATGCACGCCACGGACCGCGGTAAAAATCTTCTCTGGCGTGAGCCTCACGCCCTGCGCCGCTCGCTCAAGCTCCAATGCGAACACGTTGAGCAACACTTCCGAATCGGAATTGGTGTTGATGTGACGCGCATCGACGTTGAACAACTCACGCTTGAGTGATTCGCCGTTGGTCAGGTTGCCGTTGTGTGCCAGCGTGATCCCAAACGGCGAATTGACGTAGAACGGCTGCGCTTCATGCTCGCTGACCGCCGAGCCCGCCGTGGGGTAACGGGTGTGACCGATGCCTGCGCTACCCAGTAGATCGCGCATGTTGCGCGTTCGAAATATGTCGAGCACCATGCCTTTGGCCTTGTGCATATGAAACACAGAGCCATCAGCCGTCATGATGCCCGCCGCGTCCTGACCGCGATGTTGCAGACACATAAGCCCGTCGTAAATCAACTGGTTCACGGGGCCGTGAGACACGATACCGATCACACCACACATAGGCTAGTCCTCAACAAGGTTGTTTGCGTCGCGGAAAATTTAAATCGCTTTGCCAAATCGTCGGGCAGCTTGCTGCGCAAAATGGCCGCGAACGTGACCAACGGTTTGGCAGTCACGCTGTCGCGCCACCAACTCGTTGTGCTTAGGTTGGTGGCGCCAGCGACAAACACCAGCAACACGGTGATTAACGCGCCGCGCAGGACGCCAAACGCCATGCCCAACGCGCGATCTACGAACGACAATCCAATTATCTTGACCAGCTTGCTGAACAGGAAACCCACCATGCTGAGCGTCAAGAACACGCCGAGGAACACAGTCGCGTAACCCGCCAACAACCGCAGCCATGGTGTGTCGCGAGCGAACTGCAACAGTTGCGCCATTTGCTCGCCGAAGACAAACATGCAGATGATCGCTGCGACCCAGGCGGCGAGTGCAAACACTTCACGAATCACGCCACGCCACAAACCAATCAACGCGG
>JBDSYI010000472.1:0-2381 GCA_039925745.1 Casimicrobium sp.
TCTCTCATCCGTTTAGCGCTTCCACAACCAAATTGGTTGCGGGGGAAGGATTTGAACCTTCGACCTTCGGGTTATGAGCCCGACGAGCTGCCAGACTGCTCCACCCCGCGCCTGCGGCTTCTACTAAATCCACACTTACTTCGATTCACTTGAACCGCAACTTGCTTTGCGCGCTGCCGTCTCGTCAATCGCTGCAATCAATGTGTTTCATCAGCGAAGACAGAAATTATGCCACCCATTTTTACTTCACGCAACTCGTCCCCAACGATAAACACCTGAAACCGCCTACAAAGTTGACGCTTTTTTAGGCATCACATCGCTACAAGCCGCACCAATTAAAGCAATACGAAATAGTTGAAAATTATTTGAACTTCAGCTCGATTTCGAGCGGCAGACATCGCGAAACAACTTTTTTACAGATTCTTGGCGATACAGGGGCTACGGAGGCAAAAGACCGAATGTCGACTTTGTCGATATTGACGTTTTACCCCAAGTAATACATTACTCTCATCAAAAAGTTGTTATCCACAATTTCCGCTACTTTTCTATGCGGCGTCCTTGCGACGAAGTTCTTCATCTCGCAGTTCGCGACGGAGAATCTTGCCAACGTTGGTTTTTGGCAATTCGTTGCGAAATTCGATGTACTTTGGAAGTTTGTACCCGGTCAAGTTCTCGCGGCAATGCGCCATGACTTGCGGCGAGGTCAAAGAAGCATCCTTACGTACTACAAAAACTTTTACGACTTCGCCCGACTTGCCGTCTGGAACGCCCACAGCCGCGACTTCCAGCACTCCTGGATGCATGGCAACGACGCCTTCCACTTCATTCGGGTAGACATTAAATCCCGACACCAGAATCATGTCCTTCTTACGATCAACTATGTAGAAAAAGCCGCGCGCGTCCATCTTGCCGACATCACCTGTAGACAGCCAGCCCTCAGCATCGAGCACTTTCGCCGTTTCATCGGGTCGGTTGTAGTAGCCCTGCATAACCTGCGGGCCTCGCACACAAATCTCGCCAGGTGTCTCATGGTCATTCAACGGAACCCATGCGCCATCGTCAAGCCGCAGCCGGACCTCGGTAGACGAAATCGGCAAACCAATCGAGGCGTTGTAGCCGCCATCTGAAATGGGATTAATCGTCGCACCGGGGGACGTTTCAGTCAGGCCGTACGCCTCAATCAGTGGCGTCCCTGTGACACGATGCCATTCTTCTGCTGTCGCCCGTTGCACCGCCATCCCGCCGCCCAAACCGTACCGCAGCGTGCTGAAATCCAGCTTGGCAAAATCTTCATGATTCATGAGTGCCGTAAACAACGTATTGACGCCCGGAAGCACCGTGAACTTATGCGCAGCGAGCGTGCGCACAAATGCAGGCACATCGCGCGGGTTGGTCACCAGCACTACTTTTGCGCCCGTCGTAACGTAGACGAAGGTGCATGCTGTCAGCGCAAAGATGTGATACAGCGGCAGTGCGGCAACAATGCATTCCGCCCGATCATCCTGCTGAAAACCAAATAGCCAGGCTCGCGACTGAAGCACGTTGGCGACAATATTGCGATGTGTAAGAACGGCACCTTTGGACACGCCCGTCGTTCCGCCCGTGTATTGCAGGAACGCGACGTCGTCGAGATCAATGGGTTCGCGACTGAGCGTTCCGCTCGCGCCTTCCGATAACGCAGCGTTAAAGCGGATCGCAGAAGCGAACTTAAACTCAGGTACGAGTTTCGCGACATGCCGCACCAGGAAATTCAGGCCCGGGCCTTTCCACCAACTCAAGCGATCACCCAGTCCCGTCACAACCACGTGTTTGACGTCGGTCTTGTCGATCACGTCAACAAGGACGCTCGCGAAGTTCTCAATCACGAGAATGCCTTTCGCGCCGGAATCTTTCAGCTGATGCTCCAGTTCGCGGGGCGTGTAGAGCGGATTGCAGTTCACGACGGTGAGCCCCAATCGCAGGCATCCCATGAGAGCGATTGGGTATTGCAGAATGTTCGGCATCATGAGGGCGAAGCGATCACCCTTTTTGAAGCCGTGCTGCGCGAGGTGGACGGCAAAGGCCGTGCTCAGCCGATCTAGCTCACGATAGGTAATGTCGGTGCCACTGCAATGAAAGGCGACGCGGTCGGCGTATTGTGTCAGCGCTTTCTCGATCATTTCCGCCAGATTCGCGTAGGCGCTGATATCGATTTCTGCCGGGATCGAAGACGGGTATTCCTTAAGCCAAGGCTTGGTCGTTGCTGAATCGGTCATGGTTCCTCCTGCGCCTATTGTAGGTAGGCTTTGCACTGCATGGAACCGAAAAATTTAGAGCGTTTTGTTGACCGCGAAACAGGCGACCGCACGCTCCGAGTTAACTTCGAGCGGCGGCGCTTCGAC
>JBDSYI010000473.1:0-7336 GCA_039925745.1 Casimicrobium sp.
AACGCGACGGCATGTGCCTGCTCGAAGGCGAGCACCTGGCGCAGAGCTACGTTGATCGTATCGGCAAACTCGAACTGATCGCCATTCGTGATGAGGCAGCGCATGCCGATCTATCGCCATCCCAGCAGATACTTGTTGCCAATTCTCATGAAGCGGTACGCGTTGCCCCGGCGCTATTCGATTCGCTCTCTACACTGGTCAGCCCGTCCGGCGTTCTTGCCATCGCATCGGTTCCCGCAAGCCCGGTACTGGCTACAACTGGGTTCGTACTCGCGCTAGATGAAGTGCAAGACCCCGGCAATGTCGGCACGCTGATCCGCACGGCTGCCGCTGCTGGCGTTCAGCAAGTGTGGCTGTCACCAGGGTGCGCGTTCGCGTGGAGCGTGAAGACGCTGCGGGCCTCGCAGGGTGCGCACTTTCACACGCAGGTGATCGAAGGCGTCGCCCTGGGCGGCGCGCTGGCTTCGTTCAGTGGCAAGCGATGGGCGACACTTCCTCGCGATTTAGAAACCATCAAAGTCGTTTCACTTTTCGATGCGACATTCAGCGCGGATATCGTACTCGTACTCTCGAATGAGGGTCACGGACTATCGCCATCGTTGCTTTCGGTAGTCACTGCCGGCGTGTCAATTCCTATGGCTGCTGAGGTCGAATCGTTAAACGTGGCGACGGCAGGAGCAGTCGTGCTTTATGCGGTGGCTGCCCATCGAAACTCACTTTGATACCCGACGCCTGCCGACTCCGCGGGCTCGGGTTGGATGAGCGCGAAAACTTTGCAAAGTTGAGTCGCTCGAACTAATAGGCTTAGACGTCGGCAACTCAAACCGAACGTCCTGCAAGCGTGATGTCAACCGCGAACGGTCCGCCATGGCGAAACAAGTCATTTACGAGTTAGCCATTGGCAGCCCTCAAGCGTCAGGAAAAACTTCATCTTTATGCTGTAAGCCTTATCGTAAAAGGGGTAGACGTCCATTTTCGCTTAACTCGACTTACGAATAATTCGTCGTTCAGCCCCTATGCCGCCGTTATTTCAGCTGAAAGCTAATCGTCTTCAGAAAGTCGTATGCCGCGTTTGCGCAGGATGATCGGGACGAACATTACGGCAATGGTGGCCACCATGAAGGTGCAGGCAATCGGCTGTTTGAAAAAGATCAGCCAGTCGCCCTGCGCGATGGACAGCGCGTTACGCAATTGCTTCTCGCTCATGGGGCCGAGGATCATGCCAACGATCACCGGCGCGACTGGGAAATCGAATCGGCGCATGATGACTCCGATGACCCCGATGACGTACATCAAGACCAGATCAAACGCGCTTTGCCGCATGCCGTAGACGCCGATGGACGCGAACACGAGGATGCCCGCGTAAAGCTGCGGTTTGGGAATCGTCAACAGGCGCGCCCACATGCCTACCAATGGCAGATTCAGCACCAACAGCATCACGTTGCCGACGTAGAGCGATGCGATCAATCCCCATACCAACGGGCCGCTCGTTTGAAATAGGAGAGGTCCCGGTTGAATGTTGTAGTTCTGGAATGCCGCGATCAGAATGGCTGCGGTGGCGGACGTCGGAATGCCCAGCGTCAACAGCGGCACCAGTGCGCCGGCGGCCGTGGCGTTGTTCGCGGCTTCCGGCCCCGCGACGCCTTCAATCGCGCCCTTGCCACCTTCTCCGGAAAACTCCTTCGGATACTTCGATAATTTCCGCTCGGCCGAGTACGAAAGAAACGTTGGAATCTCAGCGCCTCCTGCGGGCACTGAGCCGAATGGAAAACCAATCGCGGTGCCGCGCAACCATGCGGGCCACGAGCGTTTCCAGTCTTCTTTCGTCATCATCACGGAGGTCAGCGTGTTTCGCGGCGCGTCGGCACCCTTTGGGTCGTAAAGCACCATGTAGAGCGCCTCGCCGACGGCAAACAGCCCGACAGCGACGAGCACAAATTCGATGCCGTCAATCAACTCTGGCACACCCGCCGTATAGCGCGGAATACCGGCGATGGAGTCCATACCGACGAGCCCAATCGCGAGCCCCATCGCCAGCGACACCATGCCGCGCAACATCGACGCTCCGAGCACCGACGACACGGTAACAAAGGCGAGCACCATCAACGAGAAAAATTCGGCGGGGCCAAATTTCAGCGCCAGATCGGCCACCAGCGGCGCAAACAAAGTGAGCAAAACCACACCGATGGTTCCGGCGATAAACGAGCCAATGGCGGAGGTGGCGAGCGCCGGTCCCGCCCGCCCGTTTTTGGCCATCGCGTTACCTTCGAGCGCCGTCATGATCGACGAACTCTCACCCGGTGTGTTCATCAAGATGGACGTCGTTGAGCCGCCATACGCTGCGCCGTAATAGATGCCACACAGCATGATGAGCGCGCCAGCCGGGTCGACCTTCGCGGTCACTGGTAGCAACATCGCGACCGTTAACGCAGGACCAATGCCGGGTAGCACGCCAATCGCTGTGCCAAGGGCACAGCCAACAAACGCCCACATCAAATTCATCGGTTGTAAAGCGGTTCCGAAGCCGCCGAGCAGGAGATTCCAGGTGTCAATCATGGTTGGGAATCTCCTAAAGCCAGTCACCGAAAAGGCGCGGCAAATTCACGTCAAGCACCAGCGTGAACAGCCAGAACACCGGGAACACGACGAGCGCGCCGGTGATCACGTCACGCAGCCACGTCTTACTACCGAAACCCCGCGCGACGCAGGTGAACAGGAGGGTCGCGGCGAGCACAAATCCAATTTTTGTGATGAGTGCTGCCATCAACAAAATCCCGCTTGTGACCCAGAGCGCCCCCCGGTTGTCAGCAGCAACACCGATTAACTCATCGGTGAAATTTCGAAAACCACCGGTCAGCGCCTGCCACATTAAAAGCGCGCCGACGATACCCAGAAAGATGGACACCACGCCGGGCACAAACGCTGCGCCGATACCGGCGTAGCCCGGATCTGACTGCAACTGTGAAGCGCCCACCGCAAATACGGTGGCGAGCATTAAAACGAACACGGCGATTCCGATTTGCCAGCGCTTTTGCATGGATGTTCCCAGCTGTGTCTCCCTCAATGAGGGAATTGTCGATATGCGGCTGGTTGCAATGAGTGCAACCAGCGATTGCGTGCGGCGTTACTTGACCAGACCGACCGCACGCATTGATTCTTCGATCCGTTTGTGCTCCGCATCGACAAATTTCGAGAACTCATCGCCTGTCAACACCGCGGTGAACCAGTCATTGCTGGCGAGCGCATCGTTCCACGATTTTTGTTTGGTCGCAGCGACGACGGCGTCGATCAACGCTTTTTTCTGGACGTCGGTGATGCCAGCTGCGCCGTAAACGCCGCGCCAGTTACCGATCTCAACGTTGATGCCTTGTTCTTTCAGTGTGGGCACCGCGATTTCAGACAAGCGCGTTCCTGAGGTGACCGCTATCGCACGCATCTTGCCGCTCTTCACGAACTGAGCCATTTCGTTCCAGCCAGAAGTCCCGACCGTGACGTGTCCACCGAGAATCGCAGCCGAGGCCTCACCACCTCCCTGAAACGGGATGTAATTGATTTTCGTGGGATCAACGCCCGCCGCTTTGGCTATTTGCGCGACAGAAATGTGATCCACTGAACCGCGCGAGCCGCCGCCCCATTTCACCGAACCGGGATCTTTTTTGAGCATGTCGACGACATCCTTCATCGTCTTGATCGGCGATGCGGCTGGCACTACAAACACGTTGTATTCGTAGAAAAGACGCGCGATGGGAGTCACTTGCGCAAGGGTCACCGGCGGCTTGTTTTGCACAATGGCGCCAACCATCACTGCGCCGACTACGATCATCGAATTGCCGTCGCCTTTGGCCGAGTTTACAAACTGCGCCAACCCGATCGTGCCACCGGCTCCGCCTTTGTTCTCGAACTGCACGCTCTTGGCCGAACCGGCCTCGACCATCGCTTTGCCCAGGCCTCGCCCAGTTTGATCGTAGCCGCCACCGGGGTTAGCACCAATCATGAATTTCACATTGTCCAGGGCCAGCGCGCTTCCCACGGTCACGACCATGGCGGCAAGCGCAACGAGTGCTTGGCGTACAAACAATTTCATGTATTTCCTTCTTTTAAAAAATTGACTGACGGATGCTAAGGAGTCGACCTGTCGTCAGGCTGTCGTCAGGTAGGCTTCCGTCGAGCTTCAAGCGACAATGTATACGGATGGGTGTTACCCCTCAAGTGGATAAACCCCGGCTCAGGTCGTTGAAGGCACAAGCGCGCACCATCCGTTCACGCCCGGCAGGACGCGCTGGCCGATGATCGTCGGCCAGCGATGGCGCTACCGCATATTGAGCATGTGAGGCAACCACAGTGTCAGCGGCGGGTAGTAGGTCACGACGACGAGGAAGCCTAGCATCGTCAACAACCACGGCCAAACCGCCACTGTGAGCTCGGTGATGCCCATTTTGGTGATGCCGGACGCCACATACAGGTTCAGCCCCACCGGCGGATGGCACATGCCGACCTCCATGTTCACCACCATCATGATGCCGAAATGGACCGGGTCAATGCCCATCTTCACCGCCACTGGGAACAGGATGGGCGCCATGATGAGCACGATGGAGGAGGGCTCCATAAAGTTGCCTGCCACTAGCAGCAGCAGGTTGCACACCAGCAGGAACGCGATCGGTCCCAGCCCCATTCCAACCATCCAGTCGGCGAGATGCTGCGGAATCTGCTCGTTGGTGAGCACAAAGCTGAACAACACCGCATTGGTGATGATGTACAGCAGCATTGCGCTCATGTTGGCGGATGCAAGCAACACCCGCGGCACGTCGCTGAGGTTCAGGTCTTTGTAGACGAATACCGCGACGATGAAAGCGTACACCGCACTCATGGCTGCCGCTTCGGTCGGCGTGAACAAGCCCGCGTAGATACCGCCCATCACGATGACGATCAGCATCAATCCCCAGAAGGATTCACGAAACGCCTTGCCACGCGCCGCCCAAGTAGCTTTCGGTAGGCGTGGGTAGTTGTTTTTACGGGCGCGATACCACGTGGTGAGGCCCAATAGAAAGGCCAGCACGATGCCAGGCACCACGCCCGCCATGAACAGCGCGCCCAGGGAGGTATTGGTCGACACCGAAAACATCACCATCACGATTGAAGGCGGAATCAGAATGCCAAGCGCGCCCGACGTGGTGATCACACCGGCACCGAAGCTCTTGGGAAATCCAGCCTTGATCATTGCCGGCAGCAGGATCGAGCCAATCGCCACCACCGTCGCTGGTGACGAGCCAGACACGGCTGCGAACAGCGCACAGGCCAGCACGCCGGCGAGGCCCAGACCGCCGTACCAGTGACCCACCATCGACGCGGCGAACGTGATCATCCGCTTGGCGACACCACCGTGCGTCAAAAAGTTACCGGCCAAAATAAAGAACGGTACCGCCATGATTTCGAAGTTTTCGATGCCCGTGAAGAGCTTCAAAGCCACGGCTTGCGTCGGCACATCGGTGAACCCGAAGATAAAGGTCAGCACCGTTAAACCCAGTGCGATTGACACCGGCATGCCGGTCAGCATCAGCGTCAGCAACAGCCCAAAAATGATGAGCCCGTTCATCGTGCGTGCTCCTGCGGATGCAAGTCAGGCGCAGCGTCTTCTTCGACACCTTCTTCCAGCCCTTCGACATGGCCGTGGTCATGGTGTGGCAACTCGCCGGTGCGGATGAAGGTCCAGGCGACCTGCAGGAAGCGGAAACACATCAACCCGGAGCCGAACGGGATCGCGCAGTACACGATCCAGGTTGGCATTTCCATATCGGGCGTCACGGGCCCCTTGGTCAGGCCGTCAAGATTCAGCCCCAAAATGCTGAAAATGCGATAGTGCGCGCCGTTCTCCCATACGAAGCTGCCGCCGAATGACGCCAGCGCGAAGGTGAAAAACGCACCCGCCAAGAGGCCGAAGATGATGAATTTTTTGCGCGTGCGTTCGGATAGGCGATTAATAGCTACGTCCACGCCCACGTGAATGCCCGTACGTACGCCATAGGCGGCACCAAATTTCGCCATCCACACAAATAGGTAAATGGTGGCTTCCTGTGCCCAGGAAACGTCCTGACGCAGCAACCAGTCCTGCAAGCCCGGAATGGCGAACCCCGAGGCATATCGATGGATCACCGCTAGAAACGTAATGAGCGTCGCCACGCCCATCAACACGGTGATCAGCCACTCTTCGAGATGGTCAAGCCATTTCACAACTTATCCCCCTTGTGGCCGCATGGGGCCGGAAAGTTTTATAAGAATCTTTACAGAAAAGTCGTTAGGCAGCAGACGGATGCCTCAGGCGAGACGCGCGTCGCGCCGACAGGAGAGTCGACACGGCGCGCAGACGGCTAAATATTTAAAACTTCGACGCGTCGAAGGCGGTGACCTTGTAGATGGCGCTGATAGTTTCGTCGCCAATGCGTGAAGCCATCTGCTTGTGAACCGGAATCAGCGCTTTCTTGAACGCAGTTTTCTCGTCGGCTGTAGGTGTGTAGATATTGGTCTTGCCCGATGCCTTTACTTTGGCGAGCGCATTGTCGTTGTCCTGTTTGGCATCGTCGTTGGCGACCTTCGTCGCCTCATCCATCGCCTGAGACAACTGCGTGCGGATGTCAGCTGGCAGACCATCCCAAAACTTCTTGTTCACGACCACTGCGTAGCCCAAGTAACCATGGTTGGACAAGGTCATGTCCTTCTGAACCTCATACATTTTTTGTGTGTAGAGATTCGAATGCGGGTTTTCTGTACCGTCGACCACACCTGTCTGTAGCGCCTGATAAACCTCGCTGAAGGCCATCACTTGTGGAATCGCTCCGAGCGCGCGCATCTGCGCGTCAAGCACCTTCGATGACTGGATGCGCATCTTCAGGCCCTTGAAGTCGGCAGGCGTATGCAGTGGGCGGTTAGCAGAAAAGGATTTGAAACCGTTGTCCCAGTAAGCCAGGCCGACAATGCCCTTGGGCTGGAGTTTGTCGAGCAAGCCCTTGCCGACCGGGCCTTGAGTGACTTTGTGCAATTCGTCGTAGCTGTCGAAGAGATATGGAAGATCGAATGCCTCGAACTCACGAACTCCCAGGGGAGCAAATTTTGACAGGGAAGGTGCCAGCATTTGCACGGAGCCAAGCTGCAGCGCTTCCATTTCTTCTTTGTCTTTGTAGAGCTGACTGTTGGGATACACCTCGACCTTCACGCGGCCCTTGGTTAGCTCGCCCGCGCGCTTAGCAAAGAAAATTGCACCCTTGCCTTTGGGCGTGTCGATCGCGACGACATGGCTGAACTTGATGACAATCGGTGCCTGAGCATAGGCAGCAGGCGCCGC